>LCPR01000039.1:2726-5745 GCA_001003725.1 Candidatus Saccharibacteria bacterium GW2011_GWC2_48_9 | reverse complement strand
TGGTAGCTAGCGGAAAACCACCAATTCAACCTCAAACAACTGCACCAGTAATTAACAAAACAGAAACACAAGAAAAAGCAAGTCAGGCCATTGCTCAGGAAAATAATGTTGCAACCAATACACAAACACCTGCAATAAAATCAGATAGTCCATTTTTTACAACCGAACAACCAGCAGCCGCTATTCAAGAACCAAAAAATCAACCGATAAATACCACTCCGCCAGAAAAAATTCAACCAGCTACATCACAAAAACCCATAGAAGAATCTGAAATAGATCCACAACCAATAAAATCATCATCACCAGTAAATTGGTATAAGGTTGGAATAATTGCAATAATAACTGTCATTATTTTACTTTTAATAGGTGGAGGATATTTTTATATAATGACGCAAACAAATCAAGTAGTTGAAGCCCCATCACCAGTACTAACACCAACTGAAAATCCTCAACCAATAACTCCCGAAGAAACTCCAGCAGTAACCATAAATCCGGAATCGGAAAAATATTCTATTGATAACCCCAACTATCTTTCTATTGATTTCGAAAACACAAGCGCTGAAGAAATTAAAAACAAACTTAAAACAATAACTGACACGGTTTCCACACTATCATTGCAAAGTCCTCTTGAATTTATTATTACCGATAAAAATAATAACCCAGTTGCTTTTCCAATTTTTGCAATGAATGCCAAAATTCAATTGCCAGCATCTCTTCTTAAAAGCTTGGATGAAAAGTTTTCCCTTTACATTTTCAATGACAACAGCAAAACGCGTCTAGGTCTTGCGGTTCAAGCAAAAGATAAAAATGTGGTTTTGACAGAAATGCTAAACGAAGAAAAAACACTCGTAACAGACCTATCCCCTTTGTTCATAAGCCAATCTCCGGAGATAACAAACAGCATGTTTAAGGATGGAAAATATTACATATTTTCTGTTAGATATCAAAATCTGACAAATGATGAATCCTTATCTATAGATTATACAATTACCGATTCTCAACTTGTTATAGGAACAAGCAAAAACACGCTTCGCTCAATTTTAGACCACATATCTTCAAAGAAAAATAGTCAACCTAATAATCCTGATACCAACTCCTCTGCCAGTGCATCTCTTCCTGATTGCGTGACAGAACTTTCTGATAAGTTAACATCTTGTACAAATTATTCCTGCCTTGCGTCCAACCCATTTGCCGAGGAAAAAATAAAGAACGAGATATTAGGCATTGAAGATAACAAATGTGTTTGGACACAGCAGTTGCCAAATAATGGAAAAATGGAATGCAGACTTTCACCTGACATGCGACAAAAAGTTGCAGTGGCGCTAAAAACTTTTAATGAAACCGGTCAAGCATCGTTTAGTTCACAAACTAACGGCACAAAAACGACAACAAGCAGCACAATAAATGGGCAAGCAAATCCTTTGCAAGAAGCCTTAGAATTAGGACAATGCAAAGTCACAGGATATTGATCTGTGGATAAGCTGTGGAGAATGTGGATTATTAGCTAAATAAAGCGATTATATAAAAGTAAATTATTTATCCAAAACAGCTTAAATTTCTTTTTGCATTATCTTAATCAAAAAACAGCATAAAAAAGATCTGTTTTGGGCTTATATAAAGCAAATATTGCAAATATACCTTTGACTTATGCCTTTTTTTCTGCTATAATTGAAATATCAATAAGTGAAAGCAGTTGCCTTAACAATCTTCAGTAATGGTAGGAGACATCCAATCACAATTTCCCCCTATTTGTGATTGGAACTCTTCTACTATTCAAGTGTTTTGAATAAAATTCAAAACCGCCCCGATTCTGACCGGGGACCCAAAACAAAAATAAAAAAATGGGGCCTGCCCAAAAGAGCGTATACGATATATTCTTTTCTGGGCAGGTACTCAAAACTTTTTACAAAACAAAAATAAAAAATAAAAAGTCAAAAATAGTTCTTTAAACCAAATTCAAAGGCGAAATGCCAGAGAATGGTAGAAGCAAATATCTGCAATAAAAGGTCAGAAACAGATATACAACCACTGCATGTATAAAATCACATGTAACCAAAAACAACCAATGCCTTCACCCGGGCTAAGAAGTTTAAGGAAACACGTTAATACATGCCTAACACTGGGCGAAGTCGCCATATTTATATATATTGGGCGTTTACTTCGCCCGGTTTCCATACCAGATGCCGGCAGACGGTATTTTTTTGTTTCAAAAAACACAATAACATCAAATATGCCAAAAACAATAGGCCAGTTAGGAGAAACCCTTGCCAAAGAATATCTAAAAAAGAAAGGCTATGTTTTACTAGAAACCAATTACACAAACAGATTTGGTAAAAAATTGGGAGAAATTGATATTATCGCAAAGGAAATGGATACTATTGTGTTTGTTGAAGTAAAAACGCGTTGCCAAAAAGCTTTTTCAGAAGTTCAACCCCAAGAGAACATAAATAAAAGCAAACTAATAAAATGTAATAAGATTGCAAATATCTATATAAAAGAAAACAATCTTTGGGAGAAGCAATGGCGTTTTGATGCTATTGCAATTGTAATAGACATTGACTTAAGAAAAGCAAGGTTCGACCACCTTAAGGATATTTTTTTCTAGACACGAAATTTATTGCTTGATATACTGTACGTACAAAGATTAAATTCTAATGAAAAAGTATGACAATTGATCCAAAAATATTGACCGAATTAAAAACGAGTTTAACCGAAGAAAAGAAACGCATTGAAGACGAACTTTCAAGAATTGCAAAACCTTCAAAAAGTGGCGAATATGAAACTAATTTTGATGACTTTGGGGATGATGAAGATGAAAATGCAAGTGAAGTAGAAGCATACACAGATAATCTAGCTCTTGAGGACAACCTATCACACCAATTAAAAGAAATTAATGAGGCGCTTTTAAGAATGGAGAATGGGACTTATGGATTTTGTGAAAATTGTAGAAAAGAAATTGATATCGAGCGATTAAAGGCTTACCCATCCGCTACTACTTGCGTAAACTGTTTAGAGGTTT
>LCPR01000039.1:1172-2692 GCA_001003725.1 Candidatus Saccharibacteria bacterium GW2011_GWC2_48_9 | reverse complement strand
ATTATTCTTTTTGTCTTCACTGGTTTTTCTTATTGCACTTGATCAAATTATAAAATATAAAATCCGCTTGTCTGGCGGATTTTATATATGTAATCAAAATATTTCCCTAGGAATACAACTACCAAAAAGTCTTTTTTGGCTTATTTGGGCTATTTTTTTTTCTTTTTCTTTATTTATCTTATTAAAAATTAAAAGCAAGCACGATTCATATGCAATATTCCTCTCACTTATATTAATGAGCGCTGGATCAATTTCCAATATCATCGACCGAATCGCTTTTCATTGTGTCCTTGATTATATAAAAATATTCTTTTTTCCTATTTTCAATCTTGCTGATGTTTATATTTCAATTTCAATTATACTGCTGGGCTGGCATCTATTAAAAAAGGAAGATATCTGTTCATAACATGTGCGTAACCATTGCATATCTTTACTTTATTTGTGTATAAACACTGCTCATAGGAGTTAATAACTAAACTATCCACAATAAAAAGTTTTTCTGCCAACCTTATACACATATACTCCTTGTTATTAACAATACATATTCACAGACCAGTCTTCTAATTTGTACCTATACTAAGCTTTTTTATATACTTATACACATATTTCCTTTAGGTAATAATAATAGTCTTTAATATATTATATAAATACAATAATATATTATATATATATAAATTGTTTTAAAAACACAAATATAGTATTATAAACTTAGAAATACAACTATATGAATATTTTCAAAATAAATACGGAAATAAAAGAATTATTAAATACAGGAATATTTATAGTTATTTTACTTGTTGTCTATAAATTATTTCCTACAATTAATCTTTTTCAAGAAATAGTGGCATTATTGGTATTTTTTGTTGCAATGCCTATTTTGTATGTAAAATTTATTTTAAAGAAAAATGTAAAATATTTTGGTTTTGAAATTGGTGACAAAAAAAATGGTTTACTTTGGTCAAGTGTTTCATTAGTTGTTTCCTTATTATTGATGTATATTGTTATTAATTATACTGAATTTTTACAAAATTATAGTTTTTCTGTATATGTCGCTGAAAGTTTTAAATCATTCCTTTTATATGAACTATTTGCAGTTTCATTGATTTTATTGATTTATGAATTTTTCTTTCGCGGTTTTATTGTTTCTCAGTATGGGGATAAATTTTCTTATTGGGTCATTTTGTTTCAATGGTTTTTGTTTATTTTATTGGTTGCCTCGCAAGGTTTTTCTTGGCAGTTTATTCCTTTTATTGTTTTTTCGCCATTTTCAGCATTTATATTATTGAAGAGTCGTTCTTTGTTATATGGCTTCGTTAGTCAAATTATATTTATGATTATAATTGATGCGTCTGTTATTGCTTTGTTGAAATAGTTTTGAGCCAAAGCATTTTTTTGTTTTTATTAGTTAAATTCACTATAAAAGGAAAATGAAAATAAATAAGATGTCCGCCAAAGGCGGATCCGCCTTTGGCGGAAAAAATAAAAGAAAAAAAATAGCAAAACATATTGCTATAACGATA
>LCPR01000039.1:0-1138 GCA_001003725.1 Candidatus Saccharibacteria bacterium GW2011_GWC2_48_9 | reverse complement strand
CATATTTTGCAAACGCAGCTTCTATTTTAAGTCCAATGGATGCAACAACTGATTTAATAAATCAGCTAAATTCCGATCAAGAAATGACTGATGATCAGGTATTGCAACAATCGAGAGCAAACAAAAAAATTCCAGGACCATCAGTTAAGGTTACTTTCAATCCGCAACAGAATATAATGCCAGGGCAGCTTGTTACAGCTGAAGCAATTACTACTGGTTTCACGAAAGGAGACAGTGAATTATACTTCACATGGTATTTAAAACATGAAGTATGTGAGAAAACAGAAAAAAAGTTAGATCCCGTGAAAGATAAAATATTATTAGCTCAATGCGATGCAGATGGTGACCTGGAAATTAGTGAGAATGATTGGAAGGTAGAAGCCGCAAGAATAATTGCTCGCGGAACATATGACAATGTAAATGTAAATTATTCAGGGACTAAAGATGAGAAAGCGGATGGATATACTGCTTATTTTGGTAATGATATTGCAAATGGATATGATAGGGATGAAGCAGCTTGTTATATGCAAGATTATAATTCTGGTAGAATATACGAACTAAACACAATTAAGGCTAACTTTAAGTGTCCTGCTGGATCTCACCAGCAATGTGTTGATGATACGCAAGTTAATAATTGCACAAAAGAAGATGATAATCCTAATTATCCAGGGGTGGATGCAAATGGAAATCCGCAGCCGGAAAAAATAACCGTTCCGGATGACCCTTCTACAAAGGATGTTTGTCAGGCAACTACAAACAATAATGACAATCCAAAGTCTGTGGGTGATTTTTGGCATCTAAATGCAGAATTTGTTTCGGAAGGTGATAAATTAGATAACGCAACGTGTAAATTTTTATCAGATGAAGACATTGATATATTCAAGATAAGTGCAGTTTGTGGTGGAGATTTTGAAAAGCCAGTTTGTATTCCTGATAACCAAGCACTGAATGTATTAAATGGGGGAAATGTTTTTGGAAAATTTTTCTCTCAGGGCACATCTTCCCCTAATTTGTGCAGTGGAGTGGGTGTTGGTGAGGCCGGAAAGACATGCGCAAATTTATTTGCGGAAATTGAACAAGGTGCTACTGATGCAGAGACAATTACAATTACAGTTGTTGATCGTGGTAATGGCAATAG
>LCPR01000038.1 GCA_001003725.1 Candidatus Saccharibacteria bacterium GW2011_GWC2_48_9 | reverse complement strand
ATTGTGAATAACAAGAACAAGGGACCGTACGACCGTACAATGAAGGCTGCCCAGGGCTGGCAAAAGGATAGGAAGGTGATGCAGCAGACGAGGGCAGCCGAAGGCAAACAAGGAACACTTGGTGTCTATGGAGTTGTAGCACGTCGCGGCATCAAAAAACGTCATGGCCAAAGCAAGAGCAAAGAAGTACTCGACCACGCGAAAACACGCTACTTTGGAGAGAATCTGGCAGGGGAGGGCGAGGACTATCAATCGCGCGCATCAGAGCTTGCGCGAAAAGCGTCTAGAGGAACAGGTCATGCTGCCGAAGACTTAGTTGAAGACTTAGTCACCTCCGAGGCACGTAAAATGCGCGATCTACATCTCAAAGAAGTGGAGGCTACAGTAGCGCACTTTAGGCATACCGGACAACCACAAAGTGAACTCACCGATATGGCGAAGAACGGATTGAATTCAAAAGGCGAGCGGCTTTCGGCCGTGGAGCGTGAGGCCGCCATACAAATGGCCACCCAAGCCGCTAGTGTTGCCGATGCACATGAGCTCATCGCGCACTCAGGCACTATGGACACCGGTCAACGACAAGCGCTCGTACAAGCGTTGCGAGACTCGGGCTTCAGTAAAAAAGCAACGCACTTCGGCGGTGGCGCTATGAATGCAGTGGCAGAAGGCCAAGTAACAACCCATGAACAAATCAACCAGCTGGTAACAAACGCGGCAAACGGTGGCAAGTTCAGCCAGTCGACGCTAGCGGTGCAAGATTCTCACACCCTTAAGCTGCTCGCTGGTGCGCTAGAAAGTGGCAACGTGTCAGATGGCAACGCCAATAGAATCCGTAGCGACGCTGCAAATGCACTGGGCAGTACAAGCAATCGTGGTGTCATGAACGACCGCACCCGCGAACAACTCGAGAGGATACAGCGATGAAATACATAGGTCTAGTACTGAGTGCTGTAATTATGTCTTTGAGCGTAGTACTCATCTCAACTCCATCCGTATCTGCAGACTCGGCCAGTTTCTGTGCGCAAGACTATAGCCAGAGCGGTGATCCTGCGTATTCCGCATGTGTAGCGGGGTATGAGAGAGGCAACGACACAAGTCCTATTTGCGGCAGGGAGTTCACTCAGCCAGTCACAAGAAATGGCATCCTCCGTTCAAAAGATGAGCTCGTCGCAGCCTGTCAGGTTGGCTGGAATCAGTACCAAGATGACCGCGATGCATGTAATAGTCAGCAAGATCCCGATAACTGCAAAAATCAGCTCCGCTCGAATAACGCACCCGGGGCGATTGCACCTCCCCCCGAGGGCGGTGAGTCGAGCAATAAGCCTCCTATCGGGCCTGCGCCTACTTCAGCCAAGATCGACGACTATAAGAGTCCCGACGGCCCGACAGAATATCGCAAGTGTGGCATAGAAGGATTCTTCGGCACACTGCTCTGTGGAGCGACCGCAACCATGGGCAAAATGACCGACGCTGCGTTTCATTTTCTCGAAATATTCCTCAAAGCGCCACCGCTTATCACACAAAATGAACAGGGTGAACCCACTGCGGTATTTCAAGCCGCCAGTAATTTCCGCAACCTTGCCAACGTTGCGTTTGTTATCGCATTTCTCGTAGTTATCTATTCACATATCACCAACATGGGGGTGTCAAACTATAACGTAAAGAAGATTGTACCTCGATTCATTATCGGAGCGGTACTGGTCAATATGTCGTTTTATATCTGTGCACTACTCGTAGACCTATCGAATATTCTTGGCGGCACGCTCATTGACACGCTTGGCACCTTGGTGCCTCCAGCTCCAGTAGGGGAAACTGGGTTTAGTACCTGGGAACAAGTCACTGGCAGCACACTGCTTGTTGGCGGAGGAGTGATAGCCGCAGGGGCAGCGGCATTATTCCTCAATTTTTCCGTACTTGTTCCGATTCTCACCAGTGCACTCATCGCAGCGGTTGTCACCCTACTCATATTGATACTTCGCCAGGCTCTCATTGTTGTATTTGTTATTATTGCTCCACTCGCATTTGCGGCAATTTTACTGCCAGGCACAAAGAGTTGGTTCGAGAAATGGCGCGGTGCATTCATACCACTCCTCATGCTCTATCCTGTGGTTGCACTGGTGTATGGGGGTAGCCAAATAGCGGCTGTCACCGTACAACGCGTAGGTGCCGCCCAAGGTGAGGTACTGCTTTCTATATTCTCTCTTGGCATTCAGGTTGTACCGCTCCTTATCACGCCTTTTATCATGAAACTCGGTGGCGGTATTATAAATCGTTTTGCTGGTACAGCCGAAAATGTCGGGGTTGCCAGAGGGGCGCGCAAAAAAGCAGACGATTTTGCGCGCCTCAAGGGTGAGCAACGAGATGCACGAGCGCTCACGAGACAACCAAGCAAGTGGAACAAGCTACGCAATGCCCGCGACCGTACAATACAACGACGCGTAGAGCGTGAGAAAAAGTCAGAAATGACTAAAGAAAATCTCAGCACAGCCCAAACACTACATGTGGCGGGCTATGCTGAGAGCGCCGACGACGCGAGTATATACGAGCGAGGCAAAGAGCGAGCAATGGGACTTGCAGGTAAAGACTATGCGGCAAAATCAAAAAACGACAAGTACCTCGAGAGCCTCGCGCAATCGTCCGACCCAGACGCCAAAAAACGTGCTGAGGCTCGCATAATAAAGATAACAGCTAGAGGTCATATAAGTTCCGTAAAAGCCATGTCGGCGCAGTTTGAACTTGCTGGTACCTCGCGAAACGACCTTCTCAGCACCGCCACAGGAGAAAAAGCAGCCTCTGAGCTAGAACGTGAAGCGGCTATCATGCGACTCTGCGTGGCCGGCGACATGGGCGCCATCATCCAAATACTCAAATCTTCAAAATCTATGAACAAAAATCAGCGACAAATGCTTGTTAACAGTGTACAGAAGCACGCAGGTAGTGCGCCGTTTCTAGGCAACCAGCGAGTTGTCGACAATCTCGTACAACACGGTGTTGGTATCGGGCCAGGAGGGGGGTATGCACCAACCGAAGCCGAACAGGCAAGTATGAGTCCCGAGGAACTCAATGCTCATGTTCAAAGGCAAAACCAGCTCATCGTAGACAAGGAGTTTGCCGAACTTGTCATCGCACCGAGTGTCGGTAGTGCGGGAGACGCTGGTAGTGGTGATGACTTTAGCGCACAAACGATGGTCGATATAGATAAAGATGCGGTGGCAGAAATCGTCAAGGCTGTAGGTAACGAAGAGAACAGCGACTTGTTCGATGCAGAGGCATTGGCAGACCTTAAGTTAGCTGCGTACGACGCGCTTTCACATGATCACACCGATTCGCGAGTCAGCAAACAGCGCGAAGAACTCAGTATTCTTGCACGAGACCACCAACACGAAGAGGCTATCGTCCAAAATAGACTTCATGATATGCAAAACAGGGGCGATGATGAACTTTAGGTTTGACAAAACCTACCTAGCTGCAGCGTTTTTCAGCCTAGCTATAGCCTTGACGTTCACATCTCCTTCGTATGCACAGCTATTTAGCAACGGTCAGGGTGTGATCGAGGCGGGCGGTGAGAATCAAGAAGAATATTACTACTGGGACGGCAATAAAATAATTGGTACTGCCGGCCAGCATCAAACCGATACCGAATATAACGGCAGCGGTAATGTACTGTCATTATCGACAGACCCGTTTGACCCGAAAGACGTGGAAGATAGCTGCCAGACACTTCCAAATAACGAAGCCAATCTAGAGATACGCATACAAGGCGACGGTAGCGCAATAGTTGATGTTACTGGAGACGGTAGCGGTGGCGCCACGCAGGGTAGTGGTGAGATGAAAACCACCTACACAGTAACCAACGGCTCGACAAATTCCCCAAGTGGTCGACCTGATGTTGATTATATCGACTGTTCATATCGTTTTTATGAACATTTTAATTATCAGATCACCGCCTACGGCGCCAATCGACTTACCGGCAACTCCGTGAGCGGCAAACTGCTCGGTCAACAAGATATGCCATTTGACGAATGGGTAGAGCGTAGCGACCGCCGCAATATATACGACGCGTACCTCAAATCCGCAGAAAAAAATACATTCGAGCACTGTGACACTGTCGAGCCGCAACAAAAAGACGCCTGTACGGTCGCTGTATTAGAGGCGTTTAACACCTGCTACGCAGAAGGGCTTGGACTTGCGCAAACGAACCTAGATTCCAGCGTACTTAAAAGCCCCGCGTGGACAAAAGATCTCAACACGACAAAGTTTGTTGGTTGCATGAAAGACCAAGATGCACTCGACCAGTTTTTCCCAAGCAAAAGCGCTATAGGTGACTTTGCGCAGGAAATACTCGAAGAAGCAGACATTCCTCCAAGTGTAAGGCCAAAAGCACCAAGCCCCGAAGATGATAAGCTTGATGCTAACGACGATACGCGCTGTTCGATTGCAAAAATAGGCTGGATATTGTGTCCAACACTGCAGTTTATTTCTATGATAAACGACCAGTTGTTCAATATCATGAAAAACTGGCTTGAACTCCAGCCCTTTCAGGAAAAAGCGGGGAGTCAAAACTCCGCTGCCTACGAAGCGTGGATCTCTATGCGCAATCTTGCAAATGTCGTATTTATTCTGCTTATGCTCGCAGCCGTCATGTCGCAACTCACCTCGTTTGGTACATCTGTCTTCAATCTTCGTAAGCTCGTACCGCGGCTTGTCGTAACAGCGATACTCGTCAACATATCATTCGTAGTGTGTGCGGTGGCTATAGATATTTCAAATATTGCAGGAGATTCAATATTCCGCGTGTTGAAAGACTTTGACACGCCACAAGCTGCTTCTTCCGGGCTCGGGAACTGGGAGGGGGTAACAACCAGTGTCGTGCTTGCAGGTGGCGCATTGGCGGGATCACTTGTCATACTCGGCAACCTCGCCGCCCTCGTCCCCATCATGCTCATGGCGTTGTTTGCGATGGTGGTGACGCTGTTAGTGTTGTTGTTGCGGCAGGCACTTATTATTGTGTT
>LCPR01000037.1:5412-11855 GCA_001003725.1 Candidatus Saccharibacteria bacterium GW2011_GWC2_48_9 | reverse complement strand
TATCAATGCCGATTATTTGTTTTTTCATTCCAAGCTCTGCTGCCTGTTTTACTATCCTGCCTGTTTCTTCCCATCCAAGCAAAACAAGGTTTTCCTGTGAAGCCATTTTTGCCAAAATACTCCTAAAATCTTTTGTGTCGGCAGTGTAATTTTCTTCCTGAATTTTTCCTTTGTATTTTTCCTTAAAAGCATTTTTTTCAAGCAAAGTAAATGGGTCCTGCAAATTTGTTATGAGCCCGATTTCAGCTGTGTTTTTTTTGTTCAAATAATCTGCAATTGCAAACCCTATGCTTTCATCATAAACCCCGACTGCAAAAGCGTTTTTGCTTATGCCGGCAAATTCTTCGCTGGAATCCAGGGCACTTATCAAAATGACATTTCCCTGTTTAGTCTGCTGCGCCAATGCAAGAAATGGTTCAGCAAGCTGCCCCAGCTGTGCAGCAAGCGGTAAATACCTTTGTGCCACCAGCACAACAAGGTATGGTAAACGATTTCCTTGGCCAATTCGGCGTAAGGTAAAGAATACGTACAAAAAGCAAATCGCCGCCCCTGGTTCAGGAGTGGCGATTTTGCTATCGTACTCGACTGAGGGGGCGACTTAGTGCCAGGTGTCTATGGCAAATGCCCGCATTGCTTCGAGGTGCTTTTCCTGCTCCGGGGTGCGATCGCTGCAGGTGACGTCCTCGAGATGACCAATCACGTGCTTGAAGCCGGATCCGTCGACCTTGTAGCTGTGTTCCCAGTTGCGAGAGATCCAGTTGGACTGCTCGGGAAATGTTGCCTGGGCGTGGTCCACGAGATCGAGAAGCTTTCGCCCAGTCGGGTTGCGTGCTTCAAATAGTCTCGTGCTTGTGTGCATGACTTGCAGGCTAGGGAGGGGCATTGCCCGCTCCTTTCGTGTCGCTTTGGTGACAATCTGACTTACTCATTTAAAACTATTTCTATAATAATGTCAACACTACGTCTCGTGATATACTAACTACTAATGGTTAAAAAAATCGTACAGGTAGATCCATGGCTTGAGCCCTACGCCGACAAATTAAAAGCTCGTAGTTGGCATGTGCTTGAAAATTCTAGAAGAATCTTGAGCGGTAAGTCTGTTGAAGAGTTTGCGCTTGGCTATCTCTACTTCGGTCTTCATGAAACTCCCGAAGGCTGGATATTGCGCGAATGGGCGCCGAATGCATCGCGCATTGTGCTGGTTGGTGACTTTAGTGACTGGCAAGACGAGGACGGCTACGAATTTGAACGCAGCGGCAACGAATGGGCGCTAGAACTACCTAAAAGATGTCTACAGCACGGCGATAATTACAAATTGCATGTGTACTGGGATGGTGGCGATGGATATAGGCTGCCTGCATATACTACACACGCAGTGCAAGACGATGAAACGAAAGATTTTACTGCGCAGATATGGGCACCAAGCCATGAATTTGCGTGGACAGACAAAGGGTTCAAGGCACCATCTGACCCACCGCTCATTTACGAAGCACATATAGGCATGAGTTCAGAAGAAGAAACGGTTGCAAGCTACAGCTACTTTGCTGCGCACGTGCTACCTCGTATCAAAAAAGCTGGCTATAATACGGTGCAGTTGATGGCTATTGCCGAGCACCCGTATTACGGTAGCTTCGGCTATCACGTGTCGAATTACTTTGCGCCAAGTTCACGCTTTGGTACGCCAGATGAGTTTAAGACACTCATTAATACGGCACATAACATGGGTCTACGAGTTATTATGGATATAGTTCACTCTCACGCAGTGCGCAACGAAGCAGAAGGATTAAGCCGGCTCGACGGTTCAGAGAATCAGTACTTCCATGCTGGTGAGCGCGGTCATCACGCCCAGTGGGACTCGCGTACTTTTGACTACGGCAAGCCGGAAGTGGCGCATTTTCTGCTTAGTAATTGTCGTTACTGGATAGACGAATTCCATATCGACGGCTATCGCTTCGATGGCGTGACAAGCATGCTATACCATAGCCATGGCCTCGAAAGATCGTTTTCGAGCTACGACGATTATTTCGATGGTGACGTTGAACTCGATGCACTCACCTACCTGACACTAGCGAATGCAGTCGTACATAGCATTAAGCCCAGTGCACTTACGGTGGCAGAAGACATGAGTGCCATGCCAGGCTTAGCGGCATCTACTGATGCAGGCGGCGTAGGGTTTGACTATCGGTTGAGTATGGGTGTGCCTGATCTTTGGATAAAGACGCTCAAGCACAAAAAAGATGAAGAATGGGATCTTGCAAACTTACTGCATGAACTAACCGCACATAGGCCAGAGGAAAAAGTCATCAGCTACGTTGAAAGCCACGACCAGGCGCTTGTTGGCGACAAAACATTGATATTCCGCCTCGCAGATAAAGACATGTATGAACATATGGCGGCTACTGACGACAATGTGCATATCGAGCGTGCTGTGAGTTTGCATAAAATGATACGACTCCTGGTAGCTAGTACGCATGGCGGTGGTTATTTGAACTTTATAGGTAATGAATTTGGTCACCCCGAATGGATAGATTTCCCTAGGGAGAACAATGCCTGGTCGTATCTCTATGCCCGGCGTCAGTGGAGTCTTGTCGATGACAAAAAATTGAAGTACTCGATGTTAGGCGCATTTGATAAAGCTATGACGGGACTAGTGCGCAAGCTTGAAGGAGAGATTGAATACCGCTATATCCACCAGGAAGATCACGTGCTTTCATATGTTCGAGACGGACTGCTGTTTGCCTACAACTTCTCTCCAGTAGAATCGTACACCGACTACGGTGTACCGACGCCAAGTGGCGCATATGAGATGATCTTAACGAGTGACGACAGGAAATTTGGTGGGCATGGGCGAATTGACCCATCGGCGCCGTACGTCTCGGACGGGCAACTTAAGTTGTATCTACCTACCCGCACCGCACTTGTACTACGAATAACTCAGTAGTACTATCGGATACGACGAGTTATTGCTGCGCAGGGAACGCTACAGTAAACACACTCCCCTTCCCCAGTGTACTTTCGACGCTCAGAGTGCCGCTATGTAGCTTGACGATTTTGTGCGCTATAGGCAAACCCAGGCCGTATCCTGGCGTTGCAGAGCGGGAGCTATCTCCGCGGTAGAAGCGAGAAAATACATGATTGATGTCGGTTTCAGGTATACCAATGCCTTGATCGACAATATGAATATACGTGTGTTTTGTGTCTTGTTCGGCGCGTACCGTAATAGTCGTGTTCGGCGGGCTGTATTTGATGGCATTGTCTAGTAAAATGGTCAAAATTTGCACGAGACTATTTGCGTCTGCCTGTAGCATAAAAGGTGGCGTCTCATCTTGAACCCCGATACGTTTATCGAGTGCTTTTGGCATAACTATCGTTAGGGCTATGTTAAGTACATCGTGCAGATCGACACTGTGGTGCGTAACTACAGTGTCGCGAGCTAGCAGGCGTAGCAACCCATCGGTCAACTGCTGTAGTCTGTCGACTTCGGCAATATTTTCCGACAAAGTTTCTTTCGCTTCTTTGAGACTAAGTTGTTTGCGTCTCAGTGCTACCTCGTTGGTTGTCTTGAGCGCGGTGAGCGGCGTGCGTAGTTCGTGACTGGCATCACTCACAAATTGTGTCTGAGCTTCCATCGCCGCCTCCATGGGCTCAAGTGTGCGACGAGCTAAGAAATAGCTAAACGCACTTCCACTTAGTAGTACCAGTAGATTTATAATTATAAGATTGCTCGCCAGCTCACGCTTGCCCTCTTCGATTCGGTTGGCAATAAATGTGCGAATATCAGCCGGCGGATTTGTTGAAAGCTGTCCAAAAGGTGCTTCGCCTGGCGGGAGACGCTGACGCTCGAGTTGGCCGGTCGATGTCTGATACAGTACTAAGCTAAAGCATATGCTCATGATCATGATGATGCACAAGTACGTAGCCATGAGCCTTGCCGTATCGGTAGTGACGAACTCGCGCAGTTGTCCTGCGTACTGCTTCACCCTTCGTCCTTAATGATATAACCAAACCCGCGCATCGTTTGAATAAGGTTTCTGCCGCTAAACGGTTTGTCTACTTTGTTTCGTATGTAGTTTACGAACACTTCGACATTGTTGGGGAGTATGTCGGCGTCAAAGTCCCACACATGGGTCATGATGCTATTTTTGCTGACGACTCGATTTTTGCTGCGGAGCATATATTCGAGTATAGAAAACTCTTTCGAGGTGAGTAAAATTTCTTGATCTCCGCGACGCACAGAACGATTGGTGGTATCTAGTTCTAAGTCGTCGACTGTCAATATTTCGGATAATTTATCATGCGGGCGACGCAAAATTGCTCGTACACGAGCGAGCAGTACCTCAAATGAAAACGGCTTGGCGATATAATCATCGGCACCGTGATCTAGGCCACGCACGATATCTTCTGGCTGGTCTTTTGCGGTCAACATAACAATAGGTGTATGATCTTCATCACCCCGTAATTGTGTGCATACTTCGATACCGTTGCGCTTCGGTAGCATCACGTCTAGTAAGATAAGGTCGTACTCACCTGCAGACGCTGCCAAATAACCTGCTTCTCCGTCGTATTCTAGGTCGACTGCGTACCCTTCGTTCATCAAGCCTTCCTTGATAGCACGTGCAATCCTGTGTTCATCTTCTACTAAGAGTATCTTCATGGTTTACGGCGTCACGCTCGTTACGCGGGCAGACGCCGTAGCATTTTTTCATTTTTTTACTTCACGAATTTTACCATCGTTGAGTCTGAAGGTGCGGTCGGTTTTACCTGCAATATCAAGGTCGTGGGTGACGACGATGATAGTAGTTTTTTCTTGCTTCGCGAGCGTATGCAGTAGGTCGAATACCATTTTTCCAGTTTGTTCATCGAGGTTACCTGTCGGTTCATCGGCAAGTATCACGCTTGGTTTATTGGCGAGCGCGCGGGCTATCGAGACCCGCTGCTGCTGACCGCCGCTTAACTTACCTGGCTTTCGTTCCATTTGGTCTGGTTCTATGCCGACCTGCTCAAGCAATTCTGTTGCACGTTTTTCTCGAGCCTCTTTATCGCGACCGGCAAATTCCATAGGCAGCATTACATTTTCTATGGCCGTAAGATTTGGAATGAGATTGTAGCTCTGAAAGACGAAACCAATTTTGTGGCAACGGTACCGAATGAGCTTGGCGTCGCTCATGCTCGCAATATCTTCACCGTCAACTTTTATAGTGCCCCCTGTTGGTTTATCGAGCGCGCCGAGCATACTTAGTAGAGTACTCTTACCGCTACCACTTTTGCCAATTATCGACACGAACTCGCCTCTTTCTACGGAAAAGTCCATGTCATTGACAGCCTGCACTTCCTCGGTGCCCGAGGTGAATGTCCGCGTGAGATGTGAAACTTGTAACATTGTAATCCTATTCTGCCCGCATAACTTCTGCAGGGCGTACTTTTGATATTAATATTGATGCCAGCGCACTACCTGCTGTTGCGATCACGAGCGTCATGCCCATGCCCCATAGCAGTATTTCCCATCCGACATTGGTCTGTATATTGCTGATACTTTGAGTCAGGGCCCGATTGGCTTGACCGAATCTCTCTGACGGCCCATCTCGCATCATGTTGCCTGGTCCACCGGTGGGTCCAGCCTGAGAAGTTTCGGCGCTAGACGATGAACTGACGAGCGTACTAGTGATAGGGCTAGCAGCAGCGATGCCTACTACGATTCCAGCCAGAGTGCCAAGTAGTGTCAACGTGACTGCCTCGACGACAAATTGTCCCATTACTACAATGTTGCTGCCACCAATTGCTTTAATGACACCGATCTCACGTCGGCGTTCGCGCACGATCATTACCATAGTTAGTAGTATGATTATTGCTCCGGCGACCGTCGCACCAACTAGGCTGTAGAGCGAAATTGTCTGGATGTTTTCGAGTGGCGCGATTGCCGATGCAACTTGACTTGCCGAGTCTGTGACGTCACCGTTTTCGCCTACGATTGTACTTGCGCTTTCTGAAACACTTGCCAGGTTATCGGCACTATTTATAGTCAACACGATACTCGTGATGTCACCTTCTTGGTCGCTAAGTCTTTGCACAGTAGAAAGTGGCATAAGTGCTTGGTTGTTGCCAAAATCCGTACCGGTATCGTAAATACCGACCACTTTAATTTTTTGGTCGTAAGCAGTAAAGGTGTCGTCTACGGACAAATTGTTTTTTTCTGCCAGAGACTGCCCGACAACAGCAACGAGCGCATTGCTATCGTTTGCAAATAATTCCCCGCTAGTTATCTTCCCAGACTCACCGTCCGATGACATCGATTTCTCTGGGTTGTTCGTGCCGATGAGAGTGATGGGCGGGGTGAATGTGCGCGTAATCTGGCCGTCACCTGCTGATGGACCGCCTGGCATGCCTCCCGACGGCGGCTGCATAAAGCCGACTCCTGAGCGGTCCGCATTGCGCTCACCTAGCGA
>LCPR01000037.1:0-5343 GCA_001003725.1 Candidatus Saccharibacteria bacterium GW2011_GWC2_48_9 | reverse complement strand
CACCTAGCGAGCCCGCATCGATAGCCGACTCCAGCGACGATGTGTCGGTGGTGAGTCTATCGCTGAGAGTTTGCGTGGTGCTGCGTACATTATCTATAGCGGCTAACTCACTTGCTTGATCACTGGTGAGTGGCTCGCCCCCTCCCTCAAATCCGCGCGCTCCCGCAGGTGCTATGCTCACGGTGTTGCCGACAGATGATTTAACCGTTTCTATCTTTGCCGTAACTGCTTCGCGCGCTACGAGCATGGCAAGCGCAAGACCAATACAGATGCTGAGGATCACCACTATTGACCCGGTTCGAACGGTGTTTCGAAACGCATTGCGCACGCCTCGAGAAAACAAGTTCATATTTCTTCTCCTTATTATTGTTTACTGATACAACTTGGAGCATACGGATGAAATATAAAGAAGAGCTTAATTAATACAAGAAGCTCTGCCCTATGTCAACGAGCACCTTTAAGTTAATTTGTGATATATATCGCATATGATGGGTGTTGCATCTGGTATGATGGTGAAATGAAAATCTTAGCATTTATTAAAAAGAACGACCCACTTCTGCGTCGGCTGAGTCTCACGTTGTTCGTTTTTGCTGTGGCGACAGGACTCTTTTTTACTATCGCAAAGAGCGTAGTAAACGGCAGTGTTTTAGCTTACGATGAGCAGTTTTTGCTGGCGCTTAACGAACGTGCGAGTCCGACGCTTGATGCATTCTTTACGTTTGTCACAGATCTCGGCGGAGTCTTAGCCGTCACTATTGTGACTGTAGGGTTGTTAGCATATTTTCTAAGAAAGAAGCTTTACTATAAAACACTGCTCGTTGCTACGGGCGTGGGCGGTGCGGCATTGCTCAATGTCATTGCTAAGGCGTCATTTGCACGTGAGCGCCCAGATTTATGGGGTCAGTTGATATCCGAAAGCTCTTTTTCTTTTCCTAGCGGTCACGCAATGGGTAGTAGCGCGCTAGCGTTTACGCTCATAGCATTGCTTTGGAAAACGCGCTGTCGCATACTCGCGCTCGTAGTGGGAGCGGTATATATTTTCATGATAGGATTCTCTCGGCTGTATCTGGGTGTTCACTACCCTACTGACGTGCTGGCCGGCTGGACACTCAGCCTTGCATGGGTTGCAACTGTCGCGACTATCATCTATACACGGCGTCAGTATGTAGCCTCTAAGAGTACACCGACTCATATGAGTGCCAAGGCTGACATATGAGTCGCACCTTCAAAAAGATTTTGATTATTTATAATCCTAAAAGTACCGGCGACGGTAAAAAAAATGCGAAACAGCTCTATAACGATTTACGAGAGTCAAGCTGTCGGGCGGATATACAGCTCGTACAGACAACACACGCTGGACATGCAGAAGAAATCGCGCAAGAGTATGCCGACACTACCGACCTGACCCTTCTTGTGTCGTCGAGTGGTGACGGCGGATACCACGAACTTATAAATGGTGTAATTGCGAGTGCAAATGAGCAACTGGTAACGGCTGTATTGCCTTCTGGCAATGCAAACGATCATCACCGTGCTGTTGGTTCAAAAAATATCGTAACTAGTATCGTAGCTGGAGATTTCAGGCGAATCGACGTTATCAAAATATCATCAAAGATCGGCGGTCGCGATTGGTCTAGGTACGCTCATTCGTACATAGGACTCGGCTTAACCCCTGCTGTCGGCAAACAGCTTACGAAAACAGATTTAAACTTCTTTAATGAAAAAATACTTCTGCTAAAATATCTATTTCGCTATACGCATGTCACTATTCGGCACAATGAAGTGCGACGAAGGTTAAGTAGCTTGGTGTTTAGTAACATTAGTCAGATGTCAAAAATCATCAAGATCGCAAAAGCCAGTACGGTAGATGATGGTAAGTTTGAGATTAGTGCTATCATCTATCGATCTAAACTACGTGTGTTGCTCGCTCTCATCAAATCGACAACGTTTGGACTAGAAGAGTCGGGCTCGTTTAGTGATTACAGCTTTGAAACAATACGGCGAACGCTCGTACAGCTCGACGGTGAAGTATACACGATTGATAAGAAAAGTGATGTTCATATCGAAAGTGTGGCGGGTGCACTGCAAATGCTGGAATGATACGACGGAGCCAGTCTTCACTGCTCGGCATCCATTTGCTTTACTATGCGCGAGAGTGACTCTATAGGCGGCATGTCAACTTTCCCTAGCAGAGATTGTGTCTTGTAGTAGCGGTAATAATTTGCAATAAGTTTCTGACGAAATGCCACCCCTGCTTTTGTGAGTTCTATGGTCTTGATGCGGCGATCGATCGAACTCTCTTGGCGCTGAATGTACCCTAGGTGTGATAATTTATCGACAATGCCTGTAATATACGACGCATCGCAGCTGATCATGCACGATAACTGATTCATTGGAATCTGCGTCTTTGGCTGCAACAATAACAATGCCTGCATTTGGCTCGGCGTAATGCTGTGCTGCTCTGCGACCGATGCTATGTCGTGTTTAATCCGTGACGCTAGCAGTGTGATCTGCCAGTAGGGATTGTTAGTTAGCTCATCACTATTCATGTTAATAGTATACATTATTTTATCAATACTTGACAACATCAACTATCTATAAATACAATGGTTTATGTAATAAACTACTCAGGAGGGTACAAATGAGTTTGACAAGAAGCAAAATAGTAATACTGATCTTGTTGGCATTGACGCAATTTCTTGTGGTTCTCGATAGCGCAATCGTCAATGTCGCGCTACCCGAAATCAAAGATTCGCTTGGGTTCACGGATTCGTCATTGCAATGGATATTAACGGCTTACGTACTAACATTTGGTGGCTTTCTGCTGCTCGGTGGTCGCGCCGCAGACTTGTATGGACGAAGAAAAGTCCTAGTGACAGGACTTGCAGGATTTACTATCACATCACTTTTAATCGGCCTTTCTCAGTCTAGCGAATCATTTATTGTCTTGCGGGCTATCCAAGGATTGACCGCTGCGTTTATGTCGCCAGCTGCAATGTCCGTGCTGCTCACAACCTTCAAAGAAGGCCACGAGCGCAATCGTGCACTTAGTATTTGGTCAATAGTTGCTGCAGGTGGTGCCGCAGCGGGTGTGTTACTAGGTGGAATCATTACTCAACTCTTCGGGTGGCATTGGGACTTCTTCATCAATGTGCCTATCGGAATCTTGACCATAATAGGCATACTGAAATATGTTCCTGCTCACATCAAGGAAGAAAGTGATAAAAATCTCGATCTCCCGGGCGCAGCACTGATAACATTTGGCCTGATTGCACTCGTATTTGCGATTAGCCAAGCGCCAGAGGCTGGGCTAACAGACCCCTATGTTATCGTGTCGTTTATCGCATCTATAGTGTTGATAGCCGCATTCCTCTACAATGAATCACGCGTCAAGCATCCTCTGGTTCCATTGTCAGTATTCAAATTGCGTAATGTCAGCGGTGGTAATCTGATCATGGTTCCTGCTATGGCTAGTATGTTAGGCATGTTCTTCTTTATCTCGTTGTACATGCAGAATATATTAGGATACACGCCAATTCAAAGTGGGCTCGCTTTCCTCCCTTTCCCGATCATTCTGGGGACTATGGCATGGAACGCGCCTAAGCTTGTAGACCGCTTTGGTATCAAAAAACTATTGACAGTCGGTACCATATTGCCAACTATCGGCATCGCTTTATTGACAATACTTCCTCTGGACGGTAATTACTTCATTCATATATTGCCTAGTATCTTACTGATTCCGGCTGGTATGGGGCTATTCTTCGTGGCGGCAATACTGGCGGCCACATCGGGTGTACCAGCACGCGAATCAGGATTAGTATCGGGGCTCATCAATACGTCTCAGCAGGTTGGTGGCGCGCTTGGTATTGCAGTGTTAGCCGGAGTGGCAGCATTCGCAACCGGTTCATCTAGTACACTCGCAGCGCAACTCAGCGGCTTCCACGCTGCATTTATTGCCGCAACGCTATTGATGGTGGGCGCTCTCTTTGTTGCAATATTCGTTATAAAAGTACCAAAGCGGTAAGTGAGATATGCTAACGCACATCCGGTGTCTTCGGCTGGATATGCGTTAGCTCCGGCAGTAAACCGATCAGCATCCTCCCATAGTCTAAAAAGCAAAAAGAGACACAATTGTGTCTCTTTTCTAGGAAGATTTGCACCAACAGATGTGACCTACTAACTAAATAACTGAACTATTGAACTTGATCGGCCACACATAATGATAATGTGCTGTATCACTTGATCTTCCTATATATAACTTTAGCAAACTCAATATCAGGTCGTCAATGCTTATGGTACATTTTACATCGATACACTCGACGCGGGACCTACGCTACCCTCTCTAGTTTCAGCTGAGAAATCTTGTCCACAGGTCTATTTTTAGGTCACTCTACCCTTTCTTCGCTCGACATATTTTTACGAAGTTGGGCGCGCGACACAACTGGCGCATTCGTTTTAGCCCTAATATGTTGGCTGTAGCTGCACAGTAGGTCTGCGTAACATGTTGACGCATTGAGTATTTCTATATACGATACATCGGTGCGTATTTGCGTACACATCCAATGAGAGGAAGCAATGAGATTACGGAAAAGACTGGTAGCCGTACTCGCCCCAGTGGCGGCGGTTACCATGCTCGCAGGACTCGCTCCGGCTGCTTCGGCGCAGGAGCCACCAGGTAGCGCTACGGTGCACAATGCGACTCAGATCTCGTTCAACGACGAGACTCCTCAGTTCTTCTGCACCGTGGCCGCGGTCGGCAACGACAAGTACGGTCGCAAGATCGGCGTGACTGCGGGTCACTGTGTCAGTACGGCCGACCATCCGCTCGACGAGGTCAACATCGCCGAGAACGATTACCCGATCTACGATCGGAACAACCTGAACTGGAAAGAGGGTGGTAACGAGCGGGGCAACGACCCTATCGCCCATCTTCGATGGTTCAAAGACGCCGACGGCGCATCCGGTGGCCACGGCGGCAAGGATTACGCCATCATCGAGTTCGTCGATGGCGTGAACCTGTCGCAACAGGGACCCCACGTCAAGATGACGGGGATCCACGAGTTGCCGTCGGGCACGATCGCGTCTCCCTACGCGACCGCACCGGCGCAGCCCAGAGAGAAGGTGCTCGGCACGGGTATCTTCACGAATCACCAGCTGATCACGTCGAGCTACCAAACCGGCGTGTGGTACGGCCGCATCACAGGCAATACCGCAGGTGGGCCGGCTGGCCTGCCCGGTCCGATCGGTGTCTACCAGGCCAATGCCAGGTTCCAGGCTGGCGACAGCGGTGGACCAGCGGTCATCAAGGATGCCAGCGCGCAGTACCCATCCTCCGCAAACGGTGGT
>LCPR01000036.1 GCA_001003725.1 Candidatus Saccharibacteria bacterium GW2011_GWC2_48_9 | reverse complement strand
CCATGCGCTCGCAGGTTTCGGCAAGGGCTTGCTCGAACAATTTAAACGAACGGGTGAGCGGGACAGAAATCTGGTGAACCAGGCCTTCGAGCTGGGCCGATTGGCCCAGGCCGAGTGGCAGCGTACCCAGCGCGGTCCCTGCCCCTACGACGGGCTGTTCGTGGGCTGGTTCGGGCGATTTCAGGCCGCGAAGACGTTACCGGTCCCTGCCCGGGGGAGGCGTAAAGAGGGGGCGTGATGCGGCAATCCGTTGGGTTCCCTGGCTGGTCGGAAACAGCTTTTTGTTTTGTATCTCAATTGAGATACACTTGTGAGGAATTCCCTTGGAGATCGCTATGGCTACCCATACGTCCATGCTGCATATCCGCGTCGATGACGATATCAAGGCACAGGCCAACGCCGCTCTGGAGGCGATGGGCCTAAGCATGTCTGAAGCGGTGCGGATCTTTCTGCGCCGCGTAGCCGCAGATCAGGCCTTTCCGCTCGAACTCAAGGTACCGAACGCGGAAACCCGGGCGGCGATGGCTGAGGCGGAAGCCATCGTGCAGGCTCATGAGGCACGCTTTGAATCCATTGACGATTTGTTTGATGACCTCGAAAAACGCAGCCAGTAGTAAGCGGGCTACCTTGCCGCGCACCGCCGATTACTCCAAAGTCTTTTTGAAAGATTGGGAGCGTCTCTCCCGCTCAGGCCGCTTCGACTTGAAGAGGCTCAAGGAGGCGATGCTGTTGCTGGTGGCCAATGACGGCCCCTTGGGACCCGAATGGTTGGATCATCCGCTGAAAGGAAACTGGGACGGCTATAGGGAATGCCACATCGGAGGCGACTTCCTGCTGATTTACCGATTGGCCACCGGCAGTAAGTTAGAGCAGATCGTGTTCGTTCGCGCCGGAACCCATGCCAATTTATTCGAGGAGTAGGTTGAATTTCACATAACGCCCGAATGCACGCAGTCGTGCCCTACTGGGCTGGACGTTATTCACCATAATGTCTGTCGTAGGAGCTACGAAGACATTATATTAATCTTATATTTACTGCTCTTGGTCCTTTTTTCGTCTTCTCAATGTCAAAGGAAATTTTTTGTCCTGGCAAAATCTCAATAATTATTTTGTCTGAAATTATTTGATCATAGCTAAAAAAAGCATCTTTTCCTTTTTCTCTCCTGATAAATCCATAACCATTCAAATTGTTGCTTACGGTTACAATTCCAGTTTCCATTTTAAACCTGTACAGCTATGAATTTTGCTTTTAGTTTGTTTTTTAAAAGTTTTGCTTTTGACTTATTGCTGCGGCCTAAAATACCGCAATGATATATCATTTTATGATAAAGTTTGATTCTTCTTGGTGAGTTAATTTCTTTGCTTTCGGTATCAATCAAATAATTAATTATCCGCTCTATTTTTTCTTCCTTTTTAATGTCATACAAAGGAAGGATTTCGCTAAGTTTTTTTCTATAGATTTTAGAGTTGGCATGCCCAAGTCTTGTTAAGATTGCGACTTTTCCAGAGGTTTTATTCCACAAATCATGATAACTTTTATCAGTTGGGCATAATTCGTACTGGATTTTACACTTAAAAACTAGCTGCCTAATTTGCCGGCGAACGGCAGATTTTACTTTTGGTTTTCCGTGCCTCACCCAAAGGCCGGTGACCTCAAAGTTATCGCTTTTGTTATGATGATGGTCTATGTTTGTTTTATCTCTATTCAGATTCAGATTGAATTTTGTTAAATGGTTGTTAGTCAGGTTTATAGTATTGGTAATTTCATCCTTGGACATAGGTTTAGCAGATGAAATTGTAATGTCATCAATAAGCCTTGTGTAAGTAAGGCTTCTTGATTCTAGTTTTTGTACAAGGTCGTGCTCGCTATTAAAAAAAATTAAATTTGCGATATAGCTAGAGCAGCACCCACCCTGAGTTACCACGCCATTTTTAGTTGTGAGCTTAACAAGCGCGTCTGAGACTGTGTGCGGGAACTTAAATAGCTTATTGTATATGGCATATACGTGGTGAATGGATATGGATGGGTAAAAATCTTTAATATCGAGATTTATTAAAGACTTAGCGGAAAGATGGTTTTTGCTATTTGTTATAAAGTCCTTTCCCTTAATTCCGCCTTGTAAATATTCGGGGTAGGAGACATTATTGAAAATAGCTTGGTTGATTCTTTTTTGTAAATCTTTTAGGTTTTTCTTAGGTTCGTTGAGTGTTCTTTCTTTAACAACGATGCCGTTTACTTTTTTTTCTAAAGTAAACGTTGTGTAGGAGTTCTCAGCAGTATCAATAAATATTCGTAGCCGAGAAAGGTTGGTTCCTAGCGCCTTAGATAGAGCATCTAGTGTTGAAATTGGCTTGCCATTATATATAGGTTTTTTCATGGGTTTGAATAAAAACTAGGGATCAATTTATTTATTGCGATTCTGTTAATTCCTCGATAATCAAGTCACTAACTAACCGCGAAATCAAGTGGATAATAAAGCTTTTCAATAATTTTACCCACTTCCTCTGCCCATTCCCCTTCAAGTTGAAACAGTCTCCACATTTCAACTTGTTGCTCTCACTATTACAACTTGCCTTATCTGCTGCGTGCTTTCGCATTACAGCTCTCCTTCTTTGGTTGATGATATGCCAGACCAAATTCAAGAGATAAGGAACATTTAACGATTGGGCGTTGGGATCCTAGTTTTACCATGCCAGACAACGGTAGCCTATGGGCGATGAAATTGTTGCGCAGACGAGCGCTTCATCACGCCACGAACACCGGGATGCCGGTCAAGATCTCAAACGAGATCGTCATCAGACTTACCATTGGCAAGCCTTCCGACTTCGATTTCCTATATAGCAAGTTGATAAAGAGCTGGGGACAGACGAAAAAAACATCTGCTCAATTACCAATAATATTTGTGTGGTTTAAGGAAATCAATGGGCTTCTGAGAGGTTACTTACAATTTTTTAAGGAGCAGGACTAGAAGGCTAGGTGTCAGGCTTAGGTTTTGCCCAATCGCTTGCTTAGCTGATCCAAGTCTCGCTAGGGCAGACTAAAGTCGCCATTTCGGCGACTTTAGTGGCTACGTGTACCTGAGCTGATACGGTCTACGGCACGAAGGTATGCGGCTTCCAGGCGGTCCAAACTGGGCCATCCGTACCAGTCCCAATCGCCACAGCAGGACCTGACGCTTTCAGGAAGGGAGTCGTTGTGGGACAGAACGGTGGGACCGACGCTCCCTCCACCCAGGTCGTGGCTCTGGCGCGCGGCTTTCGGGCGTGTTGTCCGCAGAGCGGTAGGCCGCGGACCGCCGCCGCAAGGCGCTTTTCCCGCGCGCACAAACAAAAACGGCGAGGGGTGAGCCTCGCCGTTTGTGTTTTACGTCGTCTTCTCTTCCGTCGACTCATCATCCGTCGACTCATCATCCTGATGAAGCCGCATCCTGCGACTGTCCTTGGCGACCATCCTGGTCAGCCGGTGTCGATCCGTCGACGTCGCTGTGGGAGTCACTCTACGCCGGTAGCCGTTCCGAGCCCATTGGGCGAACGCTCGATCTGCTGTAGGCGATGGCTTACAGGGAGAGAACGGCCTGGCTACCTACTGGCCTATAGCGGCATTTTGCAATGCAAAAAAATCCCTCCGCATGAGGAGGGAAAAGGGTACTCGTGCGAGCCACGCACCTTCGAGAATACATACCTTATAAGCTAGACAGGCCGCATGCGGAAACATTCAAAATATTTTTTGCTATGCAAAAAATTTATCTGGAAGCCTCGATTGATGAAACGATTCATCAGATGGCGAGCGGAGTGCTACGCTTTTAAGGTCACCGCGGCACCTGGAGAGCCGCCCTCACCCCGACTGTTGCCCGGCGCAGTCGGGGTTTTCTTTTCATACCGCCAGCGCCGTGCGGCGATCTGCAGCCTGTGGGGAAAAAGTGCGGGACTGACCCTCCCACACGGATGTGTAAAGCGTTTATCCCGGTGCTTTTAGCTCTTGGCTGGCTGGTACAGTGTCGGGGCCCGACAGACAAAACCCTACAGCGCCCTACATGCCCGCTTTGACCATCGGCCGCATGGCCAAACTCTACGGTTTGCACCGCTCGACGCTGCATGAAGCTGTGGCTAGAGGCCGCATATCTGCTGGGTTTGATGGAAAAGGACAGCGGGTAATCGACCTCTCGGAAATGATCCGAGTCTATGGTGAGCCGCTAGGTTGCCCTACACCACCCGACACATCCCCTACACCTTCGCCCGACACTGCCCCTACACCTACTGTCGGGGAGCTGTCGGGGCTCCTCGAGGAGCTGCGGTTGCTTCGCCAAGAGGTGCGCGAGTTGCGCGAGGCCATGCTGCTGCTAGAGCACAAACCAGGTAGTCCACCAGCGGTAGAAGTTAAGAAGGCCGAAAGCTTCGCGGACTTGCTGCGGGATCTGGATGGAAATTAGCCCAGCGGCGGCGTGACAATCGCCCGCTGCTTTCACGCCAGAAAATGGCTGGAAAAGGCCACACAGCTCACCTTCAGATGTGGATCATGTTGGGAATGACGGACACCCCGGTATCGTCAAGAGCATCGTTTCCATTTGAAGAGGGAGGTAAGTAATGACGGAGCGCGGGAGCCTGCTGGACAAGCTCAAACGCATGGAGGAACGGAATGCCAGGGGCAAGGAGACCGAGCTGTCCGCTCCTGTCGCCGATCCGGTTCAGCAGTCGGCCCAGGTGATCTGGTTGCCGTTATGGCCCGAGGGTGTTCGGGGAGTACCGAACAGCGTGCTACGTAGCGCCCTGTTTGGAGCCATAAAGCGGGGGCGTCGGGCGTTCCTGCAACGCGAGCAACTGACTGCCGTTGATGGCGTGACGGTTTTGTTCACTGGACCCCGGCTCGATCAGGCTGATTTGGACGTATGGGAACAATGCCTGCATCTCGCTCGAGCTGAGGGGCTTGGGAGTCGTATCCAGTTCGCCGCGCATGGCTTTCTGAAAGGTATCGGTCGCAGTACTGGCGGCAAAGATGTCAGCTGGCTGAAGGGGGCTTTCGCTCGACTCGCGTCGTCTGTCGTGGAGATTAAGGACGGCAAGCGCGCGTATTTCGGCCCAATGCTCCACGGCGGCGCCCGCAACGAAGAGACGGGTCATTACGTGATCGAGATGAACCCGCAGATCGTTGCGCTGTATGGGCGCGATGGCTGGACACAGGTCGAATGGGAACAGCGGCGGGCGCTGAAAGGGCAGCCGCTCGCGCAGTGGCTGCACAGCTTCTACAGCACGCATGCTGCACCGTTCCCGATGAAGGTCGAGACGATACACCACCTGTGCGGCAGCGAAGCTGGTCGCCTTGCCGAGTTTCGGCGTGACCTGAAAGACGCACTAGCCAAGGTCGAAGCGGTGACTGGCTGGAGCTGGGAGATCGACAGAACTGACCTGGTGCAGGTTGATCGGACGCCCTCAGCGAGCCAGAAGCGGCACCTGATACGTAGGACACAGCGGAAGCCGAAGGGCACGGGATAGCGCCCACCTCGGCACGGGATAGCGCCCACCTCGGCACGGGATAGCGCCCACCTCGGCACGGGATAGCGCCCACCTCGGCACGGGAT
>LCPR01000035.1 GCA_001003725.1 Candidatus Saccharibacteria bacterium GW2011_GWC2_48_9 | reverse complement strand
TAGCGAAAGGCGAACTCATCGCAGTAGCGGTGCAGGTGGCCCTTGCCGACGTGATGGAACGTGCCGTTGATCCCGCGCTTGAGAATGCCAAAGAACCCTTCAACCGTATTCGTGTGGACGGTCCCGCGCACGTATTCGTGCGCCGTGTGGTTCACGGTGTTGTGCGAGGCGAAGCCCATCGACAGCGCGTTGTAACCCCGGTGACCGTCCGTCACCATGTGCGCCGAGAGTTTCACGCGCTCACGAATGGCCGCTTGCAGCCTGTCGTGCGTCACCATCGGCATCGGGAAGGCGCGGACGCGGCCCTGACGTTCAACCAGTGCGAGAACCGGCACTTTCTTCTCTTGCGGGATGCGTCCCGTGGTGCCTTTGTTCGGATGCCGTTCCTTGCCGCCGACGTAGGTTTCGTCCACTTCCACGGTCCCGTCGAACATGCCGAGCACGGAGTCTTGCGCCATCGCCGCACGGAGCCGATGCGCCATGAACCACGAGGTCTGATACTTCACGCCGAGCATGCGGTGCAGTTGGTGGGCCGACATGCCTTTCTTCGACGCGGCCATCAAGTGAACGGCCAGCAGCCACTTGGACATCGGCACCTTGGAGTGCTCGAAAATCGTGCCCACGGTGACCGTGAACTGCTTCCGACACTGGCTGCACTTCCAGAGGCCCCGACGAGCGACCTTGTTCTTGCCGGAGGCTTTCGGGGTCAGGCGGTAGGGATCGGCCCCGCCGCACTTTGGGCAGCACGCGCCGTTGGGCCAGCGCATCTTTTCGAGCAGTTCCCGCGCCGAATCTTCGTTGGAAAAGTGCATTCCGAGGTTGGTCAGATTGACCGTTCCCTTATCCATACGAAGCAGTATCCCGTGGGGGTCTGTCAGGACAGGTCAGGGTGTGGGACAGGGATAAACACCCTCCCGTTGAACTTTCGCTTTTTCTTTGGTAACGTGGCGCCGTGCAGCCTCTGACCAAGCGCCAACGCGAGATTCTGGACTACCTGCAGGAGTTCATCCAGCAGCACGGCTACGCGCCGAGTCTCGAGGAAGTGGGCCGGCGTTTCGGCCTCTCTTCGCTCGCCACTGTCCATAAGCACCTCACCAATCTACAGGACAAAGGCTTCATCCGCCGGTCCTGGAACCGCAGCCGGTCGGTCGAACTGCTGCCGGCGCGCGTCGGCCAGCGCGCCATCGACGTGCCGATGCTCGGGTACGTAGCCGCCGGCATGCCCATCGAGGCCGTGGCGTCGAACGAGACGATCGCCGTGCCCGAAGACCTGGTCGGCCGGCGCGAAACCTACGTCCTGCGCGTCAAGGGCGACTCGATGATTGACGAGCAGATCCGCGACGGAGACTTCGTCATCGTCGAAGACCGCAAGACGGCGGATAACGGCGAGATGGTCATTGCGCTCCTCGGCGGCCACGAGGTCACGCTCAAGAAGTTCTATCGCGAGAACGGCCGCATTCGCCTGCAGCCGGCCAACCCGGCCATGCAGCCGATCTTCTCCGATCCGGCCAATGTGCAACTGCAGGGCGTCGTCATTGGAGTCATGAGAAAGTACTAGGCATGACCACGCCTCCTGCCAAGCAGATCAATTTCACGATCGTGCCCGACGATCCGGAGGATGCGCGAGTCGGTGATCCCGATGACCCGCTTGCCGTCCTCGGAGACGAATGTCTCCGGTTCTCCGTATTGCTCCAAATCTCCGTAGCAGGCTGCCACGGAATGGCAGTACTTAAACCCTGCCATGTTGACCTTCAGGCTTGACGCTGGCCGATACCAGACCCACTGCCAGTTGGCAACGGGATCTGCTGTCACGATGATCGACCGCACCTCGACGTCCCCGGTTTTACCCGGATCACGCGCGCCGTTGATGTTCGCGCCGAAGAGCGTGCCGAACGGCTCCACCACAGGGTGGTTCTCGAACGCCTGTTTGACGCCCCACGGACCCCGCGGGTCACTCGTCAAAACGACGAGCGACTTCGTAGGATCGATGGTGCCGTTCTTCACGGCGCGTTCCACGGCGTCGCCGAGAGCGTCTGCTCCCTGCGAATACCCTGTGTACACCGCGTAGGTGACGTTGGGATCACCCTGGAACGCCTCCATCACCGCCAGGTTGCCCTGGACGGCGATTTCCTTGGACTGATCGTAGGTCGGGGCCTGCGCGGCAGGCTTGCCGGATGTCCCTGCGATGAGCGGACCAGCCGACTGCGGATAGTTGACGACGAGAGTCGTCCTACCCGCCGTCAGGATAGCGGTACGCAGACCCAGTCCCGTGTCATCGGTGCCAGGCGTGAGGACCATCACTGCGTCTGAAGCCACGTCCGACAGGTAGTCGGGGGTGGTGGCTGGCCGGGTATCTTCATAGACGACTCCCGACTGTACAAGTCCCTGTGCGCTGGGCGGCAGGGTTGTCGCTGCAGCGGAAGTCACCGACATGCCGAGGCAGATCATGCAGCTTGCGGCTGCCAAGGGGGCGGTACGGGCCTTGAACTTGGTGGAGACGATCATGTTCACACTCTTTCTGATTGCCGGATTTTTAAAACCCATTGCGTACGAAGGTTTTCGTACGGTAGCTCTAGACACCTGACGCAACATCGTTGTGGCGTAGATGAATAACGCTACTATAGCATATTTATGTATAAATTTCAATGTATCTTACAGTATATATGATGCGCAATTGTCATCATTTGGATTCTCTCAAAAAGAAGAAGCCCCTGTCCACGACGAATCGCAGACGGGGGCGCTAGGACAGAAATTTCAACTGGCAGACGCCAGAATTACTTCTGCCGCTTGCTTCTCCTTGGGTTGAGCAGGTAGGGGAGTAACCTCTGCCAAAATCAACCTTCCCGCTGTACGCCAGTTACGACGTACAGCGAAAATACTTGCCGACCGTTGACCTGGTAGCGACACCGGCGCCAGCGTGGCGATGATTCTCTGCACGAAAACACTCGGCACATACCTGCGCCGCCGCAGCAACTGCGTGACCGGATGAGCCGAGTTGATCGCCACGTGGGTCGTGCAGCTATCTGGTGCTTTCCAGGCACCCCAAATACTCAGCGTACCGACACGAGCCGCACCGTACTGGCCGAGGCCAGCATGGATCATGAAAAACCCCGCAAGGGAGTTGCACACGAAGCCAAGTGGGTTCTTGTACCACACTTCAAGCGCCGTCACCGGATCACCGGTAATAGCAATGGAAGTCACACGGATAGAGCCCGTCGCACCTTCATCGGCCGCACCGTTGGTTTCCGCGCCAAGAAATCGACGCAAGACCCACGAGGCTACCGGATGATTTTGCTTGAGACTCGCCTTGAAGCCAGTCGGGTGCTGGGGGTGAGCCCAGACAATCAGCTCGATCTCCGTGTCGGGCTTGAGGCCCATCTGGTGCAGCCGAGCCGCCGCCAGCCAAGCTGCCTCGGCACCCTGAGAGTAACCGATAATGACGACTTTACCCGCAATCGACGAGACTGCTCGAACTGTTTCGTCGACAGCTTTGTCTCGAGACGTATCGTAGCGGTCGGCTTTCCAGCCTCCGACGATCGGACCAACTGTACCCGGGTAATCAATGATAACTACCCTGGCAAACAACGCGAAAAACCACGACAGCCAGCGGCCCAAGTTTCTCGCGCCCGTATCATCCGTTCCCGGCACGACAACAAGTGTCGCGTCCTCGGAGGCAAGCCCCGAGATGTATTCTCTTGCAAGCATAGCGTCCATCCTGTTGTCGTTGGGGCAGATGTTGAAATTCTGTACTAAATCATTCCAGGCAGGTTGCCCGAAAGACGATTTGGCGTACCTTTATTGGGCGGCTCAAACTAGCTGCACTATACCACAAATACAACCATAAATCAACAATACTTATGATTATTCCCTAAAATAGTCTGCGTACGCCCTGCGAGCCTTGACGATTTTAGGTTCGATAACAATAGAGCAGTACCCGTTTGTAGGGTTATTATTAAAGTAGTCTTGATGTTCGGGCTCAGCGTCGTAAAAGACTTCGAGAGGTGACATTTGTGTCACAATTGGATCGTCCCAGTGCTGCGAAGCGCGTTCGGTAGCGGCGATAAACTCATGTTGCTGGGCAACGTCTGCGTAAAACATCGCCGATCTATACTGAGGCCCACTATCAGCGCCTTGACGATTGAGAGTAGTGGGGTTATGGATGAGGAAGAATATATCTAGCAAAGTATCAGCAGGTAGTAGCGACTCGTCAAACGTGACACGCACCGCCTCGGCATGGTCGGTAGTACCCGATGCAACTGCATAATACGACGCAGTCTCCGCAGTACCGCCCGCATATCCACACACCGATTCACTTACGCCTTTAAGCCTTCGGAGTACCGCGTCGATACACCAAAAACATCCACCAGCAAGTACGTACGTCTTCATACAATTAAGTATACATTACGCCGCTTATATTCTGCTGAGTGGTACCGTGGGCTAAACCACATCTACCGACGCAACGTATCAACATGGCGAATAGCAAAAACTCGAGTGTAACACTCGAGTTTTTGCTATCGAAAAGCTATGTACTACTGGTCGATAAATGTATGAGCACGTCCACGAGCACCACCACGGCCAGTACGGCCGATACGGTGAACGTAGTCGGAGTAAGTTTGCGGAGTGTCGAAGTTGATAACATGCGTAACGTTTGGAATATCTAGTCCGCGAGCCGCAACGTCTGTCGCAACCAACACCTTAACTTTCTCTTCCTTAAACTGCTTCAGTGCGCGCTGGCGCTGAGACTGATTCTTGTTGCCGTGAATCGCGACAGAGCTATGACCAAGATTGCTCAAGTGGTCACTGAGGCGCTGTACGCCAAACTTTGTTTCACCGAACACAAGTACCTTGCTGTATTCTTCCTGTGAAAGCAGGTCTGCAAGCAGCTCTACTTTATGTGTTTTGTCACGTGCTTCGATGACATCCTGCTCGACGTGGTCGCTTGTCTCTGTAGTTCTTACAGAAACTGTGATTGGGTCTTTAAGGAAATCATTGACGAGTCGTTCGATATCGGGCGTAATTGTTGCCGAGAAGAAGAGTGACTGTCGTTCATCCGGCATCTCGCTCACGATACGACGAATGTCTGGCAAGAAGCCCATGTCGAGCATACGATCGGCTTCGTCGAGCACGAGGAATCCCATGTTTTTCATCTGGATGTGACGACGTTCGATGAGGTCTTTGAGTCGACCCGGTGTACCGATAATGAAATGTGGACGACGCTTCAGGTCACGTAGCTGTCGGTCAACAGGCACGCCGCCTACGATGAGTGCAGAATATAGTCCCATACCTTTTGCGAAGATACGGAATTCTTCATCGATCTGCTGTGCAAGCTCACGAGTAGGTGCAACGATAAGTACGCTTGGTCGCAGCATGATGCCGCTCATGCGCTCGATGATAGGCAACAAGAACGCGGCAGTTTTACCTGTACCGGTATTAGCGAGGCCGATAACGTCTTTGCCAGCGATAATTTCAGGGATAGCTTGATCTTGAATTGCGCTTGGTGCAACGTAGCCCTTCGCACGGATATTTGCGTGTAGCTCTGCGCCAAACGGAAAGTCAGCAAATTTGTGCTTAGACTCGTAGGGAGCTTCAGCTTCTTTAGTGACTGCTTGATTGATGAACTTTGACGGGTGGATGTACTGCTTAGCAGGACCTTTACGACGGGCACCGCCGCCGCTACCACCACTTGGACGACCACGGCGAAAACTACTAGCGCTACGTTGTGGACGGCCTGAACCATGGGTTTTAAATGCCATATAAAATAAACCTTTCTTTTTGAGATATTTTGTATTGCAGGCGAAAACGAGAGAATATTCGGTGGAGAAGCGCCTAAATAAAGGTTGGGTGCGCTTACATGCGTTGAAACCCTAGCATGATCAAATGCAATGTGTACCATAATAGCAACCTAGACGCGTTTTGTCAATAGTGGTATAGTACCTGCACGCCTACCAAGGAGTGAATATGGGAATACGATACGCGGAGAGCTTCCGCTGCAGTATCCGCGCAGGATGGAGTGTGTTCGGCTTACAGCAATTGCATCACCGCTCACATTGACAGTTGCATGCAAACCCTGCAGGAAATGCATGCGCAGAGCGAGCCCGGCAGCCGCTGTTCGATGAGCCTCTGGCTCTACTTGCGGCAGCTGCAAGCGAGAAGAGACATCGAGCTACGACGCAAGGAGGTGCTCAGGAAGCGCTGGCAATTTTCTATCCCTATGGCGATGAAGAATATGCTGGCGTCAATCGAGTACGGTGACTACAGGGAGTTTATAGAGGAGCATACGCCAAAATGGCTTTTTCTCTCGACACTCGTCATCGCCAGTGAAGTGAGCCAGGATGAGTTCAACCTTGCGACCCTCGGAGAGAATTACTTCTCCGTAGAAGCAAGTTTGCCCGAACTCACAGTGACGCTGCGTATCGGCACACACGAGGAACCGTCCGCTTTTCGGGACATCCCCGCAACCCCAAATCCACACTACCTCAGGAGGTGACACGCGCAGGGCGAAACCTGCGCGTTTCGCATATCATGGTAGTGCTTGTGGTATACTTTTGACATGTTTAATTGGCTCTCGGAAAACACACAGATTCTCGCAAAAGTAATTACAAAACTAGAAACAGGCGAGCGAATCAGTCAGTTACTGACTGCGATCGCAGCTGCAATTATCGCTTATATTTTTATTGGACTCCTTAGTAAGCCCGCTATGGCGTATTTTTCCGGTGCAGGTACCGGCATGGGCGTCGTCCAGTTCTTGGTGTATCTCGCAGTAGTTTTTGCGGCGGTTGGTACTGCATTCTACTTTTTCAGCAGATGGATAAGTGACGCCCAAGCACAAAGCGACGAAGAAGTGCTAGCTGACGCACGTCGTATATCTGGTCAATACGATGACCCGGCAGATCTCATCAAACACATTAAATAACTTGAGATATAAAAATAGCCCGCACATGCGGGCTATTTTGTATTGGTAACGAACTACGAACTACCAGCTACGCTGACGGAATGAACCGCCGCCGTTGCTGCCACGATCGTTGCTACGGCCACCGCTGTTGCTGCCACCAGTGAAATCACGGCGTGGGCGCTCTTCGCGGGGACGAGCTTCGTTGACATTGATCGCGCGACCATCGAGCTCTTTGCCGTCGAGTTGTTCAACAGCTTTTTGGTTGTCTTCTTCGTTCACAAATGTAACGAATCCGAAACCACGGCTACGACCGGTATCACGATCAGTCATGACCTTTGCAGATTCAACTTCACCGATTTGGGCGAAGAATTCTGCTAGGCTTTCGTCGGTAGTGCTATATGCTAGGCTACCGATGAATAGATTTTTCTTGGACATGTATAGAATACCTTCATCTTATTTTCTTGCCAATTCGACCAGAAGACGATTCATCGGTATCCTACTAACGAGAATAGAGAACGCGCACTTTCTACTTTGACAACTCCTAGTATAGAAGAAAACTGTCGTCTATGCAAGCTATAACTCTATACTTTTATGAGATTTGGCCGAGAAACATGCATCTTTCGTTGTCTCTATAGCACTAGTATACATCTTCGTTCGGACTGCTGTATAATCTATAGAGATGAAAATTCCTACAGTACACCTCAAATCTTTTCGTATCTTCTCAATAGCACTTGTTGCCACCATATGTGTTGTTGCGCTCAAATACCTGCTTCACGATCTTGGTTGGGAGGTAGTCGAGCAAACATCGCTACACAACAGCGTTGTTTCTAGCGTTATATTTGTGATTGGCTTCGTACTAAGCGCCACTATAGCCGACTACAAAGAAAGCGAGCGTATTCCGGCCGAGTTTGCTTCGACCATAGAGAATATGTACGAAGATGCACGAATGATACAGCAAACCTACCCAAAGTTTGACCTCGAGCGCTTTCGTCTAGATCTCATCGATATATTGACAGCGTTTCGCTCTGGAACCCGAGTCAATCGTAGAGGCACACGTCGTGAAATAGGTGAGCTGCATGCAACATTTAGCGAGATGGAGAGCGCGGGCGTGCCAGCAAACTTTATCGTTAAGCTCAAAACACAGCAGGCAACACTTCTGCGTCACCTTTTTCGCATCAATTACATCCAGCGCATTCGCTTCATACCGTCTGCGTTTATCTTGGTGCGGTCTATCGTAGTACTTATCATTGCGCTACTACTTTTTACCAATATCGATCCGTTTTACGGTGGACTTGCGCTCAGCGGCATGCTGGCGTTTATCTTAGTATATATGATGATCCTGATTCAAACAGTCAGCGTTCCGTTTCACGACGAAGGCGCAACGCGAGATGACGTCAGTTTGTTTTTGCTTAAAGAAACAAAAGCCCACCTGAAAGCACAGGTGGCTAGCGACACAAAGAGTGCGAAAAAATAAAGGAAATGAAATGCGGGTGGACGCTGGCCTAGGCTCCCGAGGGAGGTAGAGGTAGCGCCGCACCCGCGACATTCGACTTTTTCAGTTGTGATGGAGCTTTTCCACGCCTTTACCGGCGAAGAACAGGCCAGCGAGCATCAGGCCAGCGGCGCTGACACCGATAGCCATACCACTGTTGACATCGGGGTAGACAAGTCCAGCCCAGATGAGAACAACCGCTGCTGCGATCAGAATCACTGCAACCGAAAAATTTGCAAAGCTGTCGAAGGTCATCTCCGAGCTCCTTTCGTTGGGGGATGGTGCATCGGGTTATATATACTATAACAAATTAAATCGCTTATGTCAATAGACACGTCAATGGACACCTAGTATAGATATATAGTATAATAAAGTAGCTAATAAGGAGGACTATGAGCAAAGTAACTATTTATAGTACGACTTGGTGCGCGTTTTGCGGCACAGAGAAGCAGTGGCTTGAAAAGCTTGGCGTAGAATTCGATGCCAAAGACATAGAGGAAGATAAAGTAGCTTACGAGGAGCTCATGGCCAAACTTGGGGGCAACTTCCAGGGTGTGCCAGTCACCGATATTGACGGTGAGATAATCTTAGGATTTGATAGGCCAAAACTTCAAAAAGCACTTGAAGACAAACAACTCGTAAAAGCGTAGTCAACCGTCTTTACTACTAAACGACTCTATTGTAAAGTAGAGTCGCTTTCATACGCGAACCAAACTAGTACGCGTAGACTGAATTTATTTGGCGCCGACCTGCACCACATCACCACCCAAGGCGGTGCGGAAAAAGCCGTCGTGACTCACATACATGATTGCGCCTGAATACTTGGCCAGCGCAGTCTCTAGCTCTTCGATAGATGGCAGGTCAAGATGGTTTGTTGGCTCGTCCAAAATCAACAGCTGCGGCTCGTTGG
>LCPR01000034.1 GCA_001003725.1 Candidatus Saccharibacteria bacterium GW2011_GWC2_48_9 | reverse complement strand
TTCTTCTTCGCCAAGATTTGTCAGTATGATGACGGGGATATGCTTGCCCCATTCGGTGTGGCGTATTTCTCGGAGTGCGGTGAGTCCATCGACTTCTGGCATTTGCATGTCGAGTAACACAAGGTCGGGGTGAAAGTTTTTGACGAGTGTGACGCCGCTACGGCCATCGCCAGCGAGCTGCACGTCGAAGCCTTCGCTCTCAAATTTCATGCGGTACATTTGATGGATAGCTGAGTCGTCTTCGATTATCGCAATTTTAGTCATATCTAGGGTATACTATAGCAAAGAATAAGCGAGATGGGTAGAAGAGGTAGTGTACATGAGAGTATCTGAGATGGAAAATTATGAATATTTCACGCTTAAAGTAACAAACACGAGCACGCATTCATCGGGTTATAAAGTGCAGCATATTCATGTACGCGACCGGTTCTCTCGACGACGCTATATGCTAGAGAGGGGCGTGATTCGCACATCAGGCAACATCCTCACTCGCTATTTACACAAACGTCCACACAAGCGTTTCGATAGTCGCGTCAATATTGCTCGTTCGTTTGTATACTTATCGCCGGCCATGAAAGCGCTATATGAGTACATGCCAGGTGGATTTGTGACGTATCATGCGTACGATCCTGATAAAAAATATATTAAAAACGGCAGGTGGCTCGATCCACTTGCTCGGTCTTTTTTTCGCCATGCAAGCGATGGTGTCGGAGTGAGATCTAGAGCATACGCTATGGCTTGGAAAGTTGCCGCTCGGCATAGCGACGCGTCTAGTGTGCGATGGATGAGTATTGCGTGTGGCGTAGGGCAGGCAACCTTTGATGCGGCTAGGTTGCTTCCTGGTGACGTAGAATTTTTTATGATTGACTTAGACAAAGATGCACTGGCGGCAGCACGGACTATGGCAGCGAGTTATCATATTGAAAACGATCTGCTGCGCACCGAGCATGTCAACGTTATCTCAGAGATCGACCGATTGACGCGCTACATTAAAGAATACCAGCCGTCGGTTGTCGACATCATGGGCCTATTTGAATACTTGTCGCAGGAAGACGCGGCTCTGCTACTAGGCACAATCTATCGCAATTTACCTGCTGGAAGTACCGTCGTGCTTACCAACATGAAACCATCACATCCGCACCTCGCAGTACACCGCCATGGTATGGGCTGGCCTGGAGTGATAGTGCGAGAGCAAGAAGAAGTGGTAGCGATATGTGAGCTTGCGAAGGTGCCACTCGAGCGTCTGACAATTGTATCGCCCGACGACAACGTATATGCAGTGTACGAGGTGGAAACTTGATATATCCTATCACGATATTGCTGCTGTGCTGCGCGGTGGTGGCGCTGTCTGTAGGCGCGCTCCTCGTGATGGCGCACAAGCGAAGGCCTATTAATGTTTGGGCTGGCTGGATGACGATAGGCGCGGGAGCGTGGAGTTTGCTGATGCTATTGTTTATGTTGCAGGAACGGGTGGATATCGCTGAGTTATTTGCACGGTTCTACTATGTGACTGCACTTGTGATGGCGCTTGGCTTGTATAAATTTGCGCTATACTATCCTGTGCAGCGACAGGTTACCCGCGCGGAACGAACGAGTGTGTGGGGACTATTTATTAGCGGCATTGCGCTATGTCTCATCCCAGGTAGCGGCGTGATACAGAGCGTTTCTACTACGGCTTTGCACAATACTGTAGAGCTCAATCAGGTGCAATACTTGGCGTATATCGTATTGTTTGCCGGGTTGGTGTCTGTCGCGTTTTTGCGGCTCGGTAGAAGCTACAGGACAATTCGAAGCACGCGCTCCAAAAAATACGCCCACCAAGTGCTCGCCATGATCTATACACTCGGTATTGTATCGGTAGCGGGTACTTATTTTGACATTATTTTGCCATTGGCCGGTAACTATAGCGACATATGGATGGGGCCGCCGTTTACGTTGATATTTACGGTATACCTTTTGTACGTCTTAACGCAGCAAGGAATTTTTGATGTGCGTGCCGTACTGGCTCGCTCGGTTGGCTATATTGCCATGATTGGCGTGACACTTTTGCTCTACGCTGCCATGATATTTGGTATTGGTGGTGTGTTGTTTGGTGAAGATCAACCAAGTGCGCCACAGCAGCTATTTTATCTCGGTTCTGCGCTGTTGCTTTTACTCAGCGTTGCCCCGCTACGTCAGTGGTTCGACAACCTGACCTATCGGTTTTTTTATCACCGAGACTACAGCTTTAACGAAGTGTTGCAGCAATTTAGTACAGTGACAGCAAACGAAATTGATCTGAGCCGGGTGGTGACTAAGTCGCTGGCGGTGTTAGTCGACGCGCTTGGCCCATCGTATGTTTCACTCTACGTGTTGTCGGCTCAAGGTAAGACGTATCATTTCGTGCGAAATATTAAAAGTCGCCATACACCAAAGCGCTACAAGCAGCAGCTGGAAACAGTGCAAGATATACTTGCCGATTTGCCGAGGGCGACCCGAGTAGGCGACATAGCCAAGTTTGAGACGCGTCAGATAGCAGAAGAGTCTGGCGCAGAGGTGATAGTGCAGCTGATGGTTAAGGGTGAGCAGGTAGGCGTGGTGTTCTTTGGCGAACGAAACAACGGCTTGCCATATAGTGAGCAAGATATGCAGCTCCTTGCTACGACGGCCGACGAATTGGCACTTTCGGTGCAAAACGGTCTGCGATTTAACGAGATTAAAGAGTTCAATAAGCGCCTGCGTAAAGAGGTAAGTTCTGCGACGAGTGAGCTGCGACATAGTAACCAACAGCTGCATCGAATTGACGAAGTTAAAGACGAGTTCTTGAGTATCGCATCGCACCAACTTCGTACACCGCTCACTAGCGTGAAAGGCTATATCAGCATGGTATTGGATGGCGATGCGGGCAAGGTAAATACGCAGCAACGCCACCTGCTGAACGAAGCGTTTAATAGTAGTCAACGTATGGTGAGCTTGATAGAAGATTTCTTAAATATGTCACGACTACAGACTGGCCGGTTTGTGATAGATAGGCACGAGAGTGATGTGGTGAAAATGATTACCGATGAGGTGGGCGTATTGCAGAGCACCGCCGAGGCGCATTCGCTGAGGCTCGTACTGTGTGCAGAGGGTGACTTGCCCGCATCGATGGCGGTAGACGAAGGTAAACTGCGCCAGGTTGTGATGAACTTTATCGATAACGCTATATATTATTCAAATCCAAATTCTGTTATTAATGTGCGTCTCTACGAAGAGGCGGGCAATCTCAAATTCGAAGTGAGCGATACGGGTATCGGCGTGCCAAAAGAAGCGCAGAGCCAGCTATTTGGTAAGTTTTACCGAGCTAGCAATGCACGCAATCGTCGGCCAGATGGCACGGGTGTAGGGTTGTATTTGGCGAAGAAAGTTGTCGCCGAGCACAAAGGCGATATCATATTCCATTCAAAAGAAGGCAAGGGTAGTACATTCGGTTTTAGTCTGCCGATAGAAAAGCTATTAGCCAAAGATCAAACTAAGTAGTTCGTAGAGCAGGTACGCAACAACGATAACTACCGCTGATGCGATGAGCGCTGGCTTGAGGACTCGTTTGCGCTCGTGCCACCAAAGCTGCGCGCGATTGCGCTGTACAGCTTCTATGCGAATAGTTTGAGGGCGCGCTGCATTAGAACCTGCCCCTGTGTATGCTTTGTTACGCTTCTTTTTTTGCTTACTCATTATTCATACTATACCAAAAACCACCTCGGTATACCAGAGGTGGTTGATGTGAAACTGACGGGTCAGTTAAGGGTTTAAGAGCGGTCAGTCTCGTATTAGCCGAGTGTTCGGCGGCCTGTGACTGCGTAACCAAGCACAAGTGCGAGGGTTGCAAGTCCAGCGATTGTCAGTACACCGCTACCTGCTCCAGTTTGTGGAAGCTCGGTTGGTGTAGTAGGAGTCACTGGTGTCTCAGGAGTTTCTTTACAGTTATCGAGGTTAGTCGAATACTTACTTGAATCAAATTCGTTCTCTTTGATAGTAACGATTTCTTTTGTAGTAAGGTCACACACGATCAAGTCGGTAGGAACTTCTTTACAGTCGTCGTAGTTCATAGAGTGGATTGATTCATCAAATTCATTCTCTTTGATAGTGATGATCTGTTTTGAGGCAAGATCACAGACTTGGATGTCTTTCACTTCTTCTGCAGGTACTTCGAAAGCTTTTTTACATGCATCGCTCGTTGCAGTTACATCTTGGCCGTTGACCGTGAAAGTAACTGTAGCTTGGACGCTGTATTTGCCAGGAGTTACCTGTGTGTATTCAGCTGCGTTTGGTGTACCGTTTACTGTCGCAACAGTTGCACCAGCTTCGTTTTTAACAACGTAGCTTACGCTCTTAAATGTACCACCCGTTACAGTGTAGCCACTTTCAAACTTGAACTTAGTGTCGCTTAGTTTGCTGACAGCGAGTGCTGTACACTTGTATTCAGCTTCAGTTTCAGGCTCACATTCTTTAGGAATGGTCACATCGGCAGTATCTTCTTTGTAGCCTTCGTCTATCTCAACACGTGCTGTGTTGGTAAGAGTGTTGGCACCACATTCTAGCGCCTCTGCTGCTGGTGCTTTTGCGCTAAACATCGCCCAAGTTCCTGCGTTTGGTGCATAAGAACCTATGTTGATGCCAGAAGTTGTGATGTTATCACTTGCTTGCTGTCCACCTGGATTTGCTTTAGTACCATACTTAGTTGTACCAGGTACGTATGTCATGCCAGTAGGAAGCTTGTCTTTGATAACAACGTTGTCTTGCTGAGTTGAACCAGTGTTTTTGTACTGAACCAAGTAGTCAACAGTTTCACCAGGCTGAGCTGCATAGCTTTCTACCCAGTTGTTCTGTCCTTGCTTGCTGACTTTTTTGCTTACAGTGAAGTTTGTAGTTTCAGCAACTTGTGCCTTAACTTTGAAGCTCACGTAGCCAGAATATTTGAAACATCCTGGAACCTTACCGTCCATCTTGTCGTAACCGACGAGTGCACCCTGATCTGTGACAATGTTGTCGCTGAGGGGTGTGCCGTTAGTGAAGACATTGTTGTACATAGTTGCAGATCCAGCAACATATGCGAGATTGAAATCTGTGTCGCCTGTAAAGACGGCTTGATCCCATACTTCGCCTGGTGTTGCATTGTCGGCGCTGATGAAGCCGTCGATCTGTACTTGCTTGCCCGTAGTGGCAGGAACGTTCGCCATAACGCGTGTGTTCTCTGCTACAAGACCTAGGCTCGATGCAGCATTGTTGTGTACATACATCTGCACGAGGTATTCTTTGTTTGCTTCTACCTTGAGCTCATCTGACCATCCGCCAGCGGCTGTGTTCGCTGCATCTTTGATGCGCACGAAGTTTCGCTCATCACCGTAATCTGAGTTGTCGGTGATAGAGTTAAAAGTGATGTGATCTGCTGGATTGTCCGCCGTATAGGTCGGACGATCTGTTGGTCCCCATGCGTAGAGGGATGCAGGCACTACTATGGCTGCTGCAATTACAGCAACTATAGCGGCTTGTTTCTTCCCTCGGCGCAACATATCGAGTACTTTACTCATGAGTTGTCTCCTCTCACATCGATCTGCCTCGCAGTTAGATCGATACTATTAAATTCGTGTATTACTATATATTCTTATTTGCAATATGTCAACTATATTATCATAATGCTTATGATTCAGACTGACCGAATTGTTAATGTTCAGCGAGAATGTAGAAAATCAAGCTATGTCTGGTGTATAGAGGTGTCTAGCCGGAGCCAGCTCTTGTTACTTTTGATGAGTAAAAGAGCTGGCTTCCAGCGTAGACGTGAACTAGTAGGTCAGCACGAGGCGCCGGGTGCAGGAATGCACTCGGTTTCAGGTGCCGTCGGAGCGGGTGCTCCTGTTTCCGGTGCCGGAGGCGTGGGCCTCGGCGTCGGATGTGCAGTGGGTCCACCCTGACTGGGCGGAACAACTACCACTGGCGGAGCCGGCGGCGGTACGTACACCGATGGAGGTGACGCAGGCCTTGTGGGCTGTGCATGATCCGGTCGTACGGGCAGCGGATTGGGCCGCTGCTGTTCTGGAACAACCTGTGCCGGACCCTGGGCCG
>LCPR01000033.1 GCA_001003725.1 Candidatus Saccharibacteria bacterium GW2011_GWC2_48_9 | reverse complement strand
TTTTCGTTCAGATGGAAGGGAGCGACGATTTCGAGGATGAGGTGAGTGATCTCGACCGAGAGCTCGAGCGAGTCGAGGGTATCGAGAGCGCATCTGTCGCAAAGGCAGCTCCTGTAGAAGAAAGTGGTGCTGCAGACGACGAAGAGTCGAATGCCACACAGGCCATTGATTTAGAGACGCCCGCCCCAGATGCTACTGCTACGCCTAATGATGCGGTACTGGCGGCGGCACTCCGCAAACAGGAGCAAGCGCAGCGTGAAGGCGGCAAAAAAAATGGACCTAAGCTTATCGCAATCATCTTGGCTGTCTTGCTATTGGTTGCAGGAGCTGCTGCGGCATACTTCTACTTCGACTCTATGTCTGCAAAAGAGCAGCTAGAACAGGTACAGGTGGAGCGCGACACTGCACAGGTGCAAGTGACTGCACTGCAGGCGGCGCAAGACGATCAAGATGATACTACCACAGAAGATGCAACGATGGACGATGGTTATCGAGTAATCGATGAAATCGGTGCTCGTTATAAGACTACCGACGCAACGAAAGATTTACTTATCGGCTATACCGTGACATCGAGTGATGAAGCTGCCGATGCGGTTGCTTTTTCCACCAAAGAGCTCGCAAGTTTGGCGGTGGGTGAAGGAGCTTCGGTGACATATCCATGTGCATTTACGGGTAATGTACCAAAAATTACTCGCTACACCTCCGACATCACTATAGGCAGTTCAACAGCTAGTAAGCTCGGCAAGCAGGTAGGGGAATCATACTATGTATACACTGCACCGATTGGTCAATGCGCACAGTCTGACGCAGAGGCCCAGTCCACGCGAGACCTTGCTGTTAAGGCAGTATACGACAGCCTAGAGGCGCTGCCGGTTGTTGATGATGCTTCAGCTAGCGCATCGACTCCAGACACAGAAGCTGCTACTAGAGAAACTACTCCGTAGGTAGTTTCTCTGCAACAATATAACCCGCTAGCTGCGGGTTATATTTTTTGGATAACGAGTAGTTCGCGGGCCACGACTTGTTCTTCGCGGTAATACAATAGGTCTCTTGAACTGACGGTTGTGAGGGGAATGCGCGCAAATCCAAGTGCTTGGAGCTCTTGCTGTTGAGTGAGGGGCAAATGTGTGAAAGATCCGTCTGTTGAGCGCCATGCTGGAATTGCCACACATAGAGGGGTTCCGGATTTCAGCTGCGGCGCAATGTTTCTCAAGAAGGATGTGATGATATGATTGCAGTTGCCCCGTACTTCACGAAGTTTTGATGGTGAGGGTGGTGCACTGAACGGTTGTCCAAGGTAGCTTTCGCATGCTACTGCGTCAAAAGGGGGCTGCCACTTGGTAGTCATGGCGTCTCCTTGCGTGAGGCGATAATTACCGTGAGCATGCAGTGTGTCACGCGCCCATGAGAGATTGATCTGCGAGTAGTCAATCATCTTATCTGCGAGGTCTGTGCCGTATGTATCGTAGCCGAGAAGCAATGCTTCTTGTGGTATTACGCCAGTGCCACAAAAGGGATCGAGGATAGTAGACGACGTATTGGCCTGACCGGCTGCAAGGTTGATGATGATCTGAGCTAGCTTTGGCGGCAACATACCAACAAATGCATCACGCTTTGGTCGGCCTTGGTCTCGTGCGGCGAGTGCCGTGATGTTTTGCGCGCCGGTGCTTTCGGCTACAATCACCGAGCCGTCGTTGCCTTGTACGACAAGCACTTCGACTTTGTTGGCTGATAAACCAAGTTTGTTGTGATGACTGGTGGCTGTATTGAGCTCTACAGATGAATTTGGGATAAGACGTAAACTAGTATCTTGTGCCTTCAGAACTTTTTTGAGTTCAAGACCTGCTCGCTGGATGTCTCTAGGCGCAATGCGAAGTCCGTATACACTGATGCCGAGGGTGATCTTGTAATCGAGCGCTCCCCATGTGTCACCGTAGTGGTGCACAATTTTTGTGTGCACTTGTCGCCAGCTAGCGCGTGGGATTTGCATGATGACACGACCTGCCTTAAGTGAACCACCGAGACGCTGGATGTCGATAGGACTTTCGACAATCGCTGATGTGCCGGAAAAACGCGACGCAGAACCGTAGACTCTTTCGAGTTCGGCGAGTCCTAAGTGGCTTTGTCGGCCCAAGATGGCGATAAACATACCTCTACAGTATACCCGATATCACTTCTAGCGTATAATAGTAATTATGCGACAGGGAGTAAAAGCCAAAACTTGGGTAAGTATTGCGACGGTCTTTTTTTTGGTTGTTGTAGTATTTTTTTCGTGGCCAGAGATAGAAAAAGCTTACAATTTGCTCGATAGTGTCAACTTGTGGATACTCTTTGCAATCGTGCCACTGCAGTTCTTGTCGTACTATGCGGCCGGTGAAACAATCTTTTCCTACTTAAAAAAACAAAAACATATCAAACGGGTGTCTGCGATGATGTGCACTCGACTTGCACTGGAAATGAATTTTGTGAATCATGTATTACCAAGTGGGGGCGTGAGTGGCATTTCTTATATGGGATGGCGACTCAAGCATTTTGGCGTGTCTGCGAGCCGCTCAACTACTGCGCAGTTAGTGCGTATGGTGGCAACGTTTGCCGCGTTTAGTGTAGTGCTGTTTGCGGCTATTCTGCTGATGATCATAGATGGTGGCATCAACCGTTGGATTGTTGCGGCGACAGTTGGTCTTGTGACGGTGATGGGATCAAGTATGCTCATTGTATTTTATATTCTCGACCACGAGCGACGATTTGCCTGGCTCGCTCGCAAGATAACACTGTCTGTCAACGCTGTCGTGCGACGAGCAACATTTGGTCGTAAGGCAAAACTACTCGAGGCTGCAAAGGTGCGAGAATTTTTTGTAGAGATCGAGAAAGATTATCGTGTAATTCGTGCGAACATTCGCTTGCTGGTGCAGCCATTTTTATGGGGTCTGGTATTCATCATTTCCGAGGTCGCCATGTTCTATGTGACGTTTTTGGCACTTGGCCATGCCATCAATCCTGCGCCCTTGGTAATTGCATTTGGCTTGGCCGGAGTGGCTGGTTTTTTTGTGGTTACTCCTGGTGGCGCGGGCGCGTACGAAGTAATTATGCTAGCGTTTTTGACAGCGGCCGGATTAAACCCGGGCATCGCGCTATTGGGTATTTTGCTGACGCGCGTGCTACTGCTTGTGGGCACTATAGTCACAGGTTACGTGTTTTATCAACAGGCTGTGTTGCGGCACGGAAAGGCACCAGATGCAATCACCAAAGTTTAGTGTCGGAGATTTTGTTGCCAGCATGAATCAGACGCTCGAGTACGCCTATACGGGCGTAGTCGTAGAAGGCGAGGTGGAATCGTTTAAAGTAAACCAGGGTAAGTTCGTATTTTTCAATTTGAAAGATGATAAAGCAAGTGTGGGCTGTTTTATGATGGTCTTCGCGCTGCGGGTGCCGCTTGAAGACGGTATGAAGATAGAGGTGCGTGCTCGTCCAAAACTGACGCAGTTTGGTAAATTTAGTTTAACTATCGAAGCGATTCGTCCAGTCGGCGAAGGGAGTATTAAAAAAAGTTTCGAATTGCTTAAAGCGAAACTCGACGCTGAAGGTCTATTTGCACCGGAACGCAAACGTACTCTGCCAAGTGCGCCGAGGACAGTGGGGGTGATATCTAGCATGCAATCAGCTGGCTATGCAGATTTTATGAAAATTGCCGATGAGCGATGGGGCGGCGTGATGTTTCGGGTGTACCACACGACCGTACAAGGGATTGATGCACCAGATGATATTGTGAAAGCGATTGATTTTTTCAATCAACTAGCTGAACCGGTTGATGCGCTAGTTGTGATACGCGGCGGGGGTAGTGCGGATGATCTGGCGGCGTTTAACGATGAGACGCTTGTGCGTGCTATTGCAGCCAGTCGCACGCCGACTCTAGTTGGTATTGGGCACGAAATTGATACGACACTCAGCGACCTTGTGGCGGATGTACGTGCGGCTACGCCAAGTAATGCGGCTCAGCTGCTTTTGCCGGATAAACGAGATACCAGTGAGCATGTGCGCTACATGATGAGTCGCTTAACACCGCGTGTCGTGCGTTTATGTGAGCAAAGATCGGACTATGTTCGTACGCAGGTGAGTAACGCACAGACTGCGCTAGCGGAGCAGGTATCACACGTCGAGACAAAGGTTCTGCATATTTCACAGCTTCTGTCATTGTATAATCCTGCTATCGTACTGCGACGAGGCTATGCGATTGTGCGCGGCGACATGCGTACAGGCGGGGTCATAGATATAGAGATGAATAACGTAAGACTAACAGCGGAGGTGCGCACGTATGACGAAAAAAGATAATCCAACGATAGAAGAGAAAATTGCAATGCTGGAACAAAAAGTTGCATGGTTTGATGGTGATGAGTTTGTGCTCGAGCAAGCGATGGACCGCTACGATGAGGCCCAAAAACTAGCAGATGAAATTCAGGTTGAGCTTGCAGATCTTAAAAATACTATTGAACGCGTCAATCTAACAGAAGGATAATACGGTGGTGCTATTAGCAGTTGTCGCAGGTGCCGTTGTGCTGTTGTTTCTAGCTACTGCACTTATAGGCGCGCCCTACGTGCCGACGCATCGCAAAGAAGTCCGTCGTGCATTCCGCGATCTTTACGCGCTAAGCGAAGACGATGTGCTGCTCGACATAGGTAGTGGCGACGGTGTAGTGCTCGATGAAGCATGCCGCGCTGGAGCCCGAGCAGTTGGCTACGAAATAAACCCCATACTCGTATGGATTTCTCGGTGGCGACTACTGCACCATGACTCCAAGGCAGTAGTCGATACAGCAAATTTTTGGACGAAACCGTTTCCCTCAGACACAACGGTGGTATATACGTTTGGTGAATCGCGTGACATCGCCAAGATGTATCGCAAGGTGAGTAGCGAGGCGACGAGGCTCGAAAGGTCACTTATGTTTATTAGTTATGGGTTCGCTGTACCGTCCGTTAGTCATGTAAAACATCAGCGCGCGTATTATCTCTATGAAGTTCCGGCTTTACACCAGTGAGCAGCATAAGTATAATAGCGGCATGAATACATTACAAAAACAACAAGCGGGCATTTCGCTCCCAATCGTGATGGTTGTGATACTCGCACTCACGACGATAGTCTTTGGCGGGCTGGCGATATGGGCGTATACCGAGTACCAGAGGTCTAGCACCGATGTAAATAGTCAGGTGAGGATAGCCGTGGTTGAAGCACAAAAAGAACAGCAAGAGGATGATGAAGAGAAATTCGCACAGCGTGAAAAAGAGCCTAACCTTGACTTCACAACTCCTGACGATTACGGACGTGTAACATTTAAGTATCCGAAAAACTGGAGCGTCTATGTCGCTACCGATCCGACACGCGGTGGAAAATACGAAGCATATTTGCATCCAAAAGAGGTGCCTATGGTGAAAACTAATGAGCAGTTTGCATTACGTGTGCTGATCGAAGACCGAGACTACGACCAAGTGACTGATTCTTACAAGTCAAAAGTGAATAGTGGTGATCTTGCATACTCTACAACCAACTCGCAGGGTAATATTGGCGCACGCTACGACGGTAATTTTTCGCAAAATATCCGCGGCGCAGCAGTGGCGTACAAAGTTCGCGACAAAACACTGACGCTGCGGACGGATGCTGACACTTTCAAGCCTGATTTTGAAGCTATCATAAAGACGATATCATTTAATCAATAGCAATATTGGCAGCAACCCATTCGTGGTACCATAGAAATATGACACGGAGGGGACAACCACTGGCAGAAAACCCGTCTCACGATGGGTTTTTTGGCATAATGACGGCCGCACACGAGCTCAAAGCACCGACAGCGCTCATGCGGCAGCTTGCGCTTGAGCTGCGCGCACAGTGTGTGGACGCGCACGAAAGGCGTCTTCTTGACCAGATGATTCTTACGAGCGAAAGATCGCTAAGACTCACAAGTAACCTGACTAAGACAGCTCGCCTCGAACATGGTTTGTTTGAGTTGGAGCCTGTCAATGCGCAGCAAATATGCGAAGAAGTGGCACATGAGCTTACCCCGCTCTATGCCGCGAATGACCGCCAAATCGTCGTCAAGACACGTCGCACCTCGCCGCTCGTGGTAGCGAATCGTGAGCTTCTGCGTCGCGTACTGATGAGTTTTGGCGACAATGCACTGCACTATGGTGCATCAGATGCTCCGGTGATATTTAATATTGATCGACTGGCGGACAGGGTGAATATTGGACTTCGTGACAAAGGACCGATATTACCACACAGGGCTCAGCGTGCAAAACAAACGGTTTTGACGGGACGCCCGGAGTCGAGCGGCCTCGGGCTACTCATTGCTGACAAGTTTGCCGCTATGATGGAAAGCACTATCGGCAACCGTCGCCACAGAGACGGAATGACTTTCTTTATCAATCTGAGCCGTGTATTACTTGTCGAAGATGACCCGTGGTACGCTGCGCAACAGATGCGCATATTATCGACTGCGCAGTACGAGGTTACACATGTCAGCGATGCGCAGAGCGCAATGGATGCAATAGATACCCAGCGACCAGATGCTCTGCTGCTCGATATTCTTTTGGCTTATAATACGGCGTTTGCATTGTTGCACGAATTACGCTCGCATACAGAAACTCGCCGTATCCCTGTCGTCATCTGTAGCACCCAAGCAGACATGTTTGAGCGGGACGCTTTGGCTACCTATGGTGTGGTCGAAATCCTCGACAAGACAACTATGGATCCTACGGATAGTGTGAAAGTACTGCGAAGGATTGGCGTATGAAAACAGAGCGCACGCAGGCGATAGTGCTGCGTCGTACGGATTATGGTGAGAGTGACCGTATTTTGCAGCTTATCACGCCGCTTGGAAAGCGTAGTGCTATGGCGCGTGGCGTGCGCAAATTACGCTCAAAGCTTGCGGGAGGAGTAGAACTTCTCGCCGACACAGAAGTGCTACTGAGACCCGGTAAGGGCGACTTGCTGATATTAGGCTCGGCACGAATGGTGCAGTCATACCGAGAAATTTTAGGAGATTATGACCGCCTCATGCTTAGTTACGAAGTACTTAAGTTGATCGCGCGCGGAAGTGAACATAGCGATAGTCCCGATTGGTATACGATTACCAAGGAAGTGCTTATGGGGCTCAATGATCCACAGACGAGCCTGGCGCTAACAAAAGCATGGTTCTATATTCACTACAGCCAGCTTATGGGAGACGAACTGAGTGCTCAGCGCGATGCGTATGGCCAGCCGCTCACGCCCGAAGCACGGTACAGATATGATGTGGGCGAAAAAGCACTCGTGCCATACGAATCTGGTGATATCACGGCAAACCACGTCAAGATTCTTCGACTACTCAGCGAGCGTCCATTGCACGTAGCCCGACACGTGAGTGGCTTGGGTGACTACTTGGTCGTGGTGTCGGCTACTGCACATCAGCATGCGTCTGTTGACTAGAAAAGACTTTGCCCTCACCCAGTATGCAGTGGGTGAGGGCAATTGTCTTTGTGCGACTACTTTTTGCACTGATGCGAATACGCCAGGCTCATCTCGCCCAGCATTGTCGCCAGGTAGACCCGCCACCCGAGGTGCGCGTACAGCGTCCACAGTTGCTGCGGAGTGAACCGCAGTTCTTGATGAACCGTTGTCAGCGCATCGGGCGTGCGTACGGCAAGCCGCACAAAGAATAGCTGGGCAGATCGAATGCCGGCGGGAGAGGATTCGTTGGACTTCAAGCGCATGAACGCGCGGTGAAGTGGCAGCAGGTTGGTGTAGCGGTCGCATGCGCACGATCTGTGGCGCAGCTCTTGCCATAAGACACGCTGGTTCCGTGCGCTGTTCATAGCGGCGACAAACTCGTCATCCGCTTGCTGCGAAGCGCTGACCTTTTGGGCCAGATTGCACAGATGGGTCGTCATCGGGTTTGTCGAGCGGAACGTGCTCAAAATTGCCATTTCTCTCCTTCGGCTGTGTCGGTTGTGTCGATCATGCGAAGCAAGTTGATTATACACCCGCACGCACGAGTTGCAAATACTTTTTTGTGCACGCACGGAACACGCCTCTGACCCCAGGGAGAGCTATGATATACTACACTGTAGTATGGCAAAGCAATCTAAGAACGAAAAAATGGAAAATATAGTAAGTCTGGCGAAGCGTCGAGGGTTTATCTACCCCGGTAGCGACGTGTATGGAGGCCTGAGTGGTACTTGGGACTACGGACCACTTGGTGTGACGCTCAAGCGAAATATCATGAATCTTTGGTGGAAAATGTTTGTCGAAGATCGCGAGGATATGTTTGGCGTCGATGCGGCGATATTGATGAACCAAAAAGTTTGGCAGGCGAGTGGGCATGTCGATACATTTGTCGACCCACTTTGCGAGGATACGTTAAATCATCGACGGTTTCGTACCGATCATATACTAAAAGATGCAGGTGTAGATGCTGAAGGTATGACGATGGCGCAAATGGATGAAGCTATTGAAACGAATGGCATAAAGAGTCCGGATGGCAATCCGCTCAGCAAGTCGCGCACTTTTAATATGATGTTTGAGACGCACGTAGGTGCAACACATGACGAGAGGTCGGTTAGCTATTTACGTCCAGAAACCGCCCAAGGTATCTTCACTAACTACAAAAACGTTGTCGACAGCTTCTATCCGGACCTTCCGTTTGGCTTGGCGCAACAAGGCAAAGCATTCCGCAACGAGATTTCGCCGCGAGATTTTATTTTCCGTTCGCGTGAGTTTGAACAAATGGAGATAGAATATTTTGTGGACCCAGGTGAGTGGGAGGCTTCGTTTGATGCACTCTTGAAAGATATTTATGCGTATCTCGAAGCGCTTGGACTACCGCTCGAGAATATTCACGAGCTTGAAGTGCCAGCCGAAGATCGTGCACACTACAGCAAGCGCACGATCGACATTGAGTATGATTTTCCTATCGGTAAAGAAGAGCTGCTTGGCTTAGCGTATCGTACCGATTTCGACCTCGGCAATATTCAACGAGTGGGTGGGCGCGGTATGGAGTACACCATCAAGGGCACGAATACGAAATTTATTCCACATGTTATCGAACCATCGTTTGGCGTCGAGCGCGCGCTCATGGCCGTGCTGTCTGCAGCCTATACCGAAGACGAAGTGAACGGTGAGAAGCGCGTCGTGATGAAGTTTCCGGAGCATCTTGCGCCAGTGAAATACGCGGTAAGTCCGCTGCTCAAAAACAAACCAGAGCTAGTCGAAAAAGCTCGAGAAGTGTACAGTATACTCAAGAAAAAGCACGGAGCGGTAATGTGGGATGACAACGGAAATATTGGCAAACGCTACCGCCGCCAAGACGAAATCGGCACACCGTATTGTGTAGTGATCGACTTTGATACACTCGAAGACGACACGGTGACGATTCGCTATAGAGATACGACCGAACAGACGCGATGTAGCATTTCGGAATTACGCTAGAATTTTGTCTATATCTCCAGTAAGCGACAGGAGTGAACAGTATTATTCAGTTATAATAACTCCCTCGAGCGTCTAACGATTGAGCTTAAGATCATATGAATTCATGCAGCGGCATAGTCTAGATGTTGCGCAGAATTGATATGGTCACCATGGCCTGTTACGCGGTATACTACTACGCATGAGTACACTACTTTTTTCTTTCGGCGTTGTGGCAGACTGTCAGTACGCTGATCGCGATAATACAACCGCGCTTGGATCGGACGACCGCCACATACATGATAATCATTATCGGGAGTCCCTGGGAAAGCTCGAAGAAACGATCGATTTTTTCAATACACAAGAACTTGAGTTTATCGTACACCTCGGTGATTTCGTTGACGAGCATGTCACCAAATACGCTCCGCCAGCATTGGAGATAGCCGCTCGAGCACACGCACCGTTTTGGCATGTACTCGGCAATCATGAATACTGGAAAGCACAATGTAGTGAGCAAGACATACTGCAACTTTACGGATTAACTGCGCCGTACTACTCAAAGGTAGTTGCTGGCCACCGATTTATTGTACTCGACACAAACGAGCTGGGCGTGATCAAGCATGTAAAAGATACACCTGCGTACGAGGATGGTGCGAAATACCTTCAGCGGTACATTGATGCTGGTGTGCTGCAGGCAAAAAGCTGGAACGGCGGCGTAAGTGACGCACAGCTTGAGTGGCTGACTTTGCAAATCGCCGAGGCGCGTGCGCAAAATGAGCGGGTTATATTGTTTTCGCATCATCCGGTATTTCCTCCAAATGGCTCGAATGTACTCAACGACGAAGAGGTACTGTCCACTATCGACAAGAGTGAAGGGATTGCGGCGTACCT
>LCPR01000032.1 GCA_001003725.1 Candidatus Saccharibacteria bacterium GW2011_GWC2_48_9 | reverse complement strand
ATTTGACGCAGGTGTGCCATTTATGTCCGCATACATTTTTAGTACAGAAAACTGGAAGCGCAGTCAGGACGAGGTTAATAAGCTGATGAGTCTCGTACTCCGCTTGCTGTCCTCAGACCTACATCTGTTTTCAGAGAACAATATTCGACTTCGTATTCTGGGTTCACGCGAAGGTGTGGCTGAGAAGATCGTCAAGGCTATAGACAATGCCGAAGAGACCACTAAAGACAACACTGCGGGTACATTAGCGTTATGTTTTAATTATGGCGGACACCTTGAGATTGCGGAAGCTGTGCAAAAAGCAGCAATAGCGGGTGAGGATATGCAAAACATCACTCCCGAGGAGCTTGGAAACTATATGTATGCACCCGAAATACCACCAGTCGACCTGATAGTGCGCAGCGGTGGCGACCAGAGAATTAGTAACTTTATGTTGTGGCGTGCGGCCTATAGCGAGTTGATGTTTCTCGATAACGCGTGGCCAGATATGACAAAAGAAGACGTAAGCAGTATTATAGAAGAATACAACAATAGAAATAGAAGGTTCGGAAAATAGATGGAGTTATTGTTTGGAATTGTACTAGGGTTATTTATCCTGGTGTTACTGGTGGCGATACATGAAGTTGGTCACGGTATTGTCGCACGTCGCAATGGAGTAGATGTCGAAGAGTTTGGGGTGGGATTTCCTCCGCTTGCCTGGGGTAAACGAGTTAAACGTAGTTTTTTAGGTAAAGACGTCCTTTATAGTATTAATTGGCTGCCACTCGGTGGTTTCGTGCGACTCAAAGGCGAGTATGATGCATCTGAGGTAAAGGGCGGATACGGAGCGGCGAGTTACTGGGTAAAGACAAAAATTTTGTTCGCTGGCGTTGCGATGAATTGGCTTGTTGCGATTGTGCTATTTACGGTACTAGCGGTGACGGGATTACCGAAGATTATCGACAATCAGTTTAGCGTGGCAAGCGACACTGCTATTACTCGGCAAGGTTCGCCAGATGTGATGGTGTCGCAGGTGGTAAATGACTCGCCAGCAGATAAAGCAGGTATCGAAAAAGGTGATGAGATCGTATCAATTTCGGGTAAGGCAATCGACAGCGCTGCTGAGGTTGCGGAAATAACCGCACAGCGCAGCGGTGAGCGCGTAGAGATTGTGTATAAGCAAGACGACGGTAAGACTCAAAAGTCTCAGGTGCAGCTTCGCGATGATTCATCTGAAGGATACTTAGGTATTGGTGCAACTGGCGGCGTACGTGAGGAAATCCGCGCAACTTGGTCGGCACCAATCGTAGGTGTCGGAGTGACCGCACAGCTAACTTTTACGACGTTCCAATTGCTTGGTGGTATGGTAGGTGACTTAGTAGGTGGTCTTGTAAATCAGCTGAGTTCAGATGAGGCAACACGCGTGCAAGGCGAAAGATCTGTTGCGGCCGCGAGCAACAACGTGGCTGGCCCCGTAGGTATCTTAGGTGTGATTTTCCCACAGGCTGGACAGGCTGGCTTGACAACTATATTGTTTCTTACTGCCATTATATCCCTGAGCCTGGCGGTGATGAATACTCTGCCAATACCGGCCCTCGACGGCGGCCGTTGGACAGTTATGACGATATACCGCTTGCGTCGTAAGGTTCTGACAAAAGAACGCGAAGAGGCAATACAGGGCACCGGCATGTTGGTGCTGTTTGGCTTAATTATACTTATCACTATTGCTGATATCGGAAAGGTACTGAAATGATAAAATCGATAAAAACAGACGCACCTGAAGAGAAGAAGGTCCATGCCAAAGCACCTAAATTTCGTGGTAAAAAACAGACTCCGACTCTAGCGCATAAAGTGGCGACTATGTCGCTCGGTCGCAGGGCTTCGTATGGCCTCGGATTTGCCGCTTGGGTGGCGGCAAGCTTCATTGCGGCGCAATTTATACTTCTGGCTATTGTATTGATAGGGGCTCAGCTGAATATCTCGCTTCCTGTTGCGCTCAATGAAACAGTGTTTCAGACTGTCTTGTCTGTATTTGTGTATATATTAGCATTGCTGCTTGCTATAGGTTTGCCGTGGCGTATATTTGGCTGGAAGATGACACTTCGTGATCTAGGCCTCGAGCAGACATTACCACGCTGGCGAGATATCGCTCTAGCCCCTGCGTTCCTCGTGCTCTCTTTGGTGGCAACAGGGATTGTCATGTATGTGATAGGGCTGGTGTTGCCGGTAGATGTTGACGCGGAGCAGCAGATTGGTTTTGAAAATATATCCCAGCGCTACGAGATGCTACTAGCATTTTTCACTTTGGTCATACTCGCACCTATATGTGAAGAAGTGCTGTTTCGTGGATATCTCTATGGCCAGCTACGGCGCTTTTATAACACTACCTGGACTATCGCATTATCGTCGCTAGTGTTTGGCGCGATGCACTTGTACGCCGGGCCAGATATGCCACTGCAATGGAATGTCATGATAGGCACGGTAGTGCTCGCCGTATTTATCGGTGCACTCCGCGCAATCACTGGAAGTATTTGGGCGGGTATACTGCTACATATGCTCAAAAATGGTGTCGCGTTTTTCTTGTTATTTGTGGCGCCGCTCCTCGGTATCAGTATGATGGCTCAGTAGACGCTTTTTCAGATGTAGTCTTCGTAGTACAATAGACGTGCGATGATGAAGCATATGCTGTTCACTCCTATGACACCGCCGGCTTGCCGGTAGTATAATTTTATTTCTATTGTAATAACTATCAGTGTAACCACGGAGAACAAATATGAAAGTTTCACAACTATTTACAAAAACTAGCAAAACAAGTCCAGCAGACGAAGTGTCGCGTAATGCACAACTACTTATTCGAGCCGGCTATGTCTACAAGGTGATGGCGGGCGTGTACGCATATACTCCGCTTGGGCTTCGTGTTCTCGAGAATATCAAGCAAATCGTGCGCGAAGAAATGAACTCTATTGGCGGTCAAGAGATCATCATGACAAGCTTGCAGCGCAAAGAGACCTGGGAGGGTACTGGCCGCTGGGACGATAACAAGGTTGACGTATGGTTCAAGTCAAAGCTCAAAGATGATACCGAGGTTGGGCTAGCATGGAGCCATGAAGAGGCTATTATGGAAATGATGCAGCAGTTTATCAAGAGCTATAAAGATCTGCCAACGAGTGTGTATCAGTTTCAGACAAAGCTACGCAACGAGCTTCGTGCCAAAAGTGGCATTATGCGAGGTCGTGAGTTTGTAATGAAGGATATGTATTCTTTACATGCCACTAAAGAGGATATGGATGCGTACTACAATAAGGTCATACAAGTGTACCAGCGTTGTTATGAGCGTTTTGGCATCGGTGACAGTACTTTTGTAACATTTGCGAGCGGAGGCGCGTTTACGAAATTTAGCCATGAGTTTCAGACAATCTGTGACGCGGGCGAAGATATACTATACGTAAACGAAGAACAAACGGTGGCAGTAAACGAAGAGGTGCTCGATGACGCAACGACGGAACTTGGTATCGAGAAGTCGACTCTCGCACCAACAAAAAGCGCAGAGGTAGGCAATATATTTAAATTTGGCACAGAAAAGTCCGAACAGATGGGTATCACTTTTACCGACAGTGACGGCGCAAATAAGCCAATCTATCTCGCCTCGTATGGTATTGGCATTACGCGAGTCATGGGTGTGATTGTAGAGAAATTCGCCGACGAAAAAGGTATCGTATGGCCAGAGAGTATTGCTCCAGCAAAAATATACCTCGTATCAATCGGCAAACAAGGTAGTGAGGCGGCGGATGCGCTATATGCCGAGCTGACGAGTAAAGGTGTTGATGTACTGTATGACGATCGTGACGCACGTCCAGGTGAAAAATTTGCCGATGGTGAGTTGATGGGTATTCCATACACCCTGACGGTGAGCGATAGGCTCATTGAGGCAGGTGCGTTTGAGCTAAAGCACCGCTCAAATAATACTTCGGCGGAGATATTGACCAGGGATGAGCTGTTTGCTAGTATAGTTACATCGTAAGCTGCTTTGGAGAGGGTTTACATCACAACGTGACAAACACACACCCGCTGATCAAAAAGCGGGTGTCTTATAAGAAATAAGTTATAAAGGATACATAACATGAAAAAAAGCTACCAGATTACCGCTGAAGGTAAGAAAGAGTTAGAAAAAGAACTCGAACAGCTCAAAGGACGCCGTGGCGACATTGCCGATAAGATTGCAGAAGCGCGAGATTACGGCGATTTGAGCGAGAATGCTGAGTACGATGCTGCTCGTGAAGAGCAGGGTGTAGTAGAGACTCGTATTGCGGATATTGAAGATATTTTGCAAAATGCAGAAATTATCGCAACTGGCAAAAAAGGCATGGTTGGACTCGGATCGGTCGTAGAGCTCAAAACGGGCAGCAAGACAGCAACCTACACGGTTGTTGGCCCGGTTGAGGCAGATCCTTTGCAAGGGCGTATCAGCAACGAGTCGCCAATTGGCCAAGCCTTGATGGGCAAAAAGGTTGGCGAGACGGTGGTTATCAAGACGCCGAAGGGTGAGACTGAGTACGAAGTCGTCAGCGTTTAGCACAGATCTCAACTATGTAAAATGACCTTGCGTATGCGAAGGTCATTTTATTTACCAGTGGTTCACAAAAATTTAGTCGTTAAAAAATTGACTCATGTCAACTTTTTTAGCGACATCTTTTTCGCGCAGCATAGCGATTTCTGCTGCGGAGTGGGTGTGTAGCTGTGCTTCTTTTTCGCGTTCTGCAGTTTCTCGAATTTTGGCTTCTTGTTGTCGAATTTCTAACTTTTCTTGAGCAAGTAGTAGATCGTGATCGCTAACACCGCTACGTCTACTGAGCGCGACAGCGTAACTCTCCCTTAAGCTAGTACCTGTCGCGGTTGCATATTGGTATGCGAAGCCAATGAGATTTCTATCTTCGACATCGGCTTGTTCTTTTGAGGTGGGGTCATAGAATTGATCACTTCTTTCTTCGCGTTCACCAAGCGCATCTATCGATGCGGCAAACGCACTTTCGAGAGGGTCGTATGCAGTTGGACGCACAACATCCATACTTTGAAGTAGGCGCGCAACCGGGGTGGGTTTTTCGCGCAGCATATCCCAGGCGCTTCCTATCATTAGTGTTGTTTCTAGTGTCGGGGGCTGACTATATGCTACCTGGTCTTTGATTTCGTAAGGAATTTGTAATGCTTCAACTATATCGGCAGGTAATGTTTCGGCCGCAAGTGCGAGCGCATTTGCGCGAATAGCTTCTGGTGAAAAGTCGATCATGTCAATTTCTGGGTGTGCTGCAGTAAGTAACTGATCATACGCTTCTCGACCTCGTAGCTGAATTGTTAGTGTATCGAGAAGCGCGGCAGGGTCTAATGACTGAAGAGGTAATTCACGGCTCGGCCGTAGAGCAGTATCCTCTAGAGAAGAGTGTGTAGTAAACGAGACGAATTGTGTTTCAGCTGCCATGTTTATATCATCCTTGCTATAATTACATGTTTTGATAATACGCTGAACAGATAACAAACTCAAGCGTAATTGAAAAAAATATATCAAGAGGTGGTTAATGAAGATTTTTTTATTATCGCTACACAATATGTAGCGGTTCGTGTGGTGCATACAACACTAGAAAGTAAAAAACATAAAATGTGAAATTGACAACGATTCTCAGCTACTATATGTGTCATGAGAAATACTGTATACTAAATGCAATATGGCAACACTTCAAGACTATAGAGATGAGCGACTACGCAAGCTCGAAGAATTACAAGTATTGGGAGTAAATCCTTATCCTGCAAAGGCCAACCGAACAGCGACTGCAAGCGAAGTTGTTGGTGAGTTTGATGCACGCGAAGGTCAAACTGTCACGGTCGCGGGTCGTATCATGGGGCTGAGGAAATTTGGCAAACTAGCTTTCATCGTACTGCGTGATATGAGTGGTTCGGTGCAGCTGTTTTTGCACGCCCCAGACGTAGCTGAGCTCGACGCAGCGCAGGGTGTTTTGGGTATAAAACAACTCAACTTGCTCGATACGGGCGATTTTATCGAGGCAACCGGTGCGGTTATCAAGACAAAGACGGGTGAGGTGTCGGTAGGAGTTAATACACTCAGACTGCTTTCAAAATCCCTGCGACCTATGCCAACCGAGCTGACGAATAAGGAGGAGCGATTCCGCCGTCGTTATGTTGATATGAATGTGAATCTCGATGTGCGCGATAGGTTTCTTCGCCGCGCAAAATTTTGGCAAGCAACACGCCAGTTTCTAGAAGGCGAGGGTTTTGTCGAGGTAAATAACACAGTGCTCGAGGCGACAGCAGGTGGTGCGGATGCAAATCCATTTGTAACCCACATGGACGCGCTCGATCAAGACTTTTACCTGCGCATCAGCCACGAACTACCGCTGAAGCGTCTGCTGGTAGCTGGTTTTGAAAAAGTATTTGACCTAGGTGCACGATTTCGCAATGAAAACTACACAGAGGAGCACTTACCAGAGCACAATGCCATGGAGTGGTACTGGGCATATGCTGACTGGGAACAGGGGATGGAACTTACTGAGCGTATGATTCGCTTTATCTGTGATAAGACGTGGGGCACACGCGAGTTTACGCTCATGAGCGGAGCTACGGTAAACTTCGGTGCTGACGGCGAACATTTCCCTCGCATCAGTTTCGTTACTATTCTCAAAGAACAATACGATATAGATGTGTTTGAATCTCCAATGGAAGATATCCAGGCAAAGCTACGCGAACACAACCTGGAGATAGAAGAAGTCGACAATCGTATTCGCGGTCTCGACAAGCTATGGAAAAAATATCGCAAGTCCCTTGCGGGCCC
>LCPR01000031.1 GCA_001003725.1 Candidatus Saccharibacteria bacterium GW2011_GWC2_48_9 | reverse complement strand
CGCACTGCCATTAAAGCGACGAAAAAATAACACGCCCAACGCGCGCTTGCAACATCTCAAAGACCGCGCACGTCGACGAGTAAAATACGAAATCAACTCTATGAGCAATGAACATGCCCGCAAATGGCACAATTTCAATGACAAGCCCGTCGTCATGGGGCTCAAGCGCACTGCAAAAAAGATTAAACGAATAGCCAGTAACTAATCGAACAACACCGACGAATCATGAGGCAATAATCAGTAGAGTGCATCTCAATGTCAAATATACTCAGATCTCGTTTCTTCGAAAGCTCGGATTTAATACGCAAGAATCTACAGAGCACGACGGAGATAGTTTGGTAGCGGATGATCTTCATGATAGCGACAAGCCTCTCGCTTCTACGCTTGCGCTCATCCCCATTGCGGCACATCAAGAATCACGCTGGATAGCGCCAACCATGGCAGAGTATGCCAAGCAACAGACCGACGAACCTTTTTCTGTATGCCTATTTCTCAATGCACCTCTCGATCAAACCAATGCAAGCACAGTCGACGAAACGGTAACTGCGGTCGAAGTCGCAAAACGGCAGCATCCACAGCTTGATATTCGCTCGAGTCTTGAGTTCATAGATGAACCTACGATTGGCCTTGTTCGGCGCAGGCTCTGGAATGCCGCACTAATGCTTGCACACTACGAAGGTGCGTACGACAATCCAACTCATGAGGTAGTAGCGCTCAATCATGACATCGATACAATGAAGATGAGCCCTCGCTATATACATCGTGTACAGAATCACTTTCATACTCAACAGCAAAAGTATAACCGCCATGATATGCAGAACGTCGTTACCAGTCCAGCGGCAACACTCACGAAACATGGTCAGCACCCAGACTACCCGAACATCGGCAAGCTGACTTTCTGGCATGACCTAGCAATGCGTCAACTTGGCGACAGCGGCCGTTACGAAGCAGGCACTGTCATACCACTTTCACTCTACGCACATGAAGGGGGATTTAAAGCTACTTCCGTTACACATGAAACACGTAGCATCTTGAAGGGTAAGTCAGTTCGCGGAGTACGGGGGACGATACTCGAAACCTCACCAAGACGCTACATCGATCGAGCACGAAATGGCTTGGCTGAAATTTGGACGGCGCAGTCTTTTGGTGCAACAAATAATTGCAGAACAAACAAACTACCCCCAGACTTATCGCACGATGAACTAGAAAATATCATCTACAACGACTTAGATTTTGATCTCGAAAGTATTGCCTTGCGCGCGTTTGCGGCTATATCTATAGAAGAAACCCAGCTAGAGAATGAACAAGAGATTGTTCTTGCTGTAGAAAAGTTCATCCGGCTATCAAACCGCGGCATGAAACTTACTGATTTTGCACTAAGGCGTGTCATTGGTTCACCCGTATTAGCGGACTTAGCTAAAATTGAGCTTCGCGATAAGTATGAAGAAGTTTATCCATAACTACCCCTATAGCACTATACCGCCGCCTACGCAGATATCTCCGTCATATATCACGACAGATTGTCCCGCCGCAACTGCCCTCTCTTGGTCACGCAGCGAAAGGGTAATGCCGCTACTGATAGTCGATAGCTCAGCTTGCACAAGCTCCGCACGGTGACGAACGCGAATCTCATACGACCCATTTTCAGGTACTGCGCCGATCCAATGCACGGAGCCCAGCTCGACAATTCGCTTCCATAACTTCTCATCGTTGAGGTCTGTTGTGACGTAGACTTCGTTTTTTTGCATGTCTTTGCCGACTACATAGTACGGCAATCCGCCACCAACATCGAGCCCATGACGCTGACCTAGTGTGTAGAATATGGCACCGTCATGGCGACCCAACACTATTTGCGACTGCTTATCTATGATGTTACCGGGTACTTGCTCGACGTATTGCGACAAAAATTCGCGAATCCCTACTTTACCAACGAAACAGATTCCTTGGCTGTCTTTTTTGGTCGCAGTCGACAACCCTCGCTCTTCAGCCATCTCCCTGACTCGTGGCTTTGTGTATTCGCCAAGGGGGAAAAGCGTTTTCAACAGTGCATCGCTCGTGACGCGGTACAAAAAATACGTCTGGTCTTTGTTAGTGTCTTGTGCCATCTTTAGCACACCATTATCAACTCGTGCATAATGTCCCGTTGCGATCATATCGGCACCATCTTCGAGTGCTGCATCTAGGAAAAGTTTAAATTTCACCTCTTGGTTGCACATAATATCCGGGTTTGGAGTGCGTCCTAGCTTATACTCTTCGATCATATAATCAACAACTTTATGGCGGTATTCGTTTTCAAAATCAAACACTTTAAAATCAATGCCTAACTGCACAGCGACACGTTTTGCATCTGCCAAGTCTTCCGCCCAAGGACATTTCATGCCCGGCAAATCTTGGCTCCAGTTTTTCATATAGACGCCAGTTACCTCGTATCCCTGCTCAACCAAAAGTGCGGCAGTCAGGCTACTGTCGACACCGCCGCTCATACCTACATATACTTTTGTCATCGCGGCACCCCTGCGTACACGAACACTATCTTCACGAGCTCGCTGGCCGCAAGCCACCATCCCGTAGGTGTCAGCCACCACCACTGTGTCCACTGGCTATCAGACTGCACAGGGTGACTTACCACCTGGGTGGTCGTAGGTGCGTAGCTGCGAAACTCAATACTTGCACGCCTCTGATGGTATGCAGAAGTAACCAAGATAACACGACGAAAATCCCTATCGATAAATAAGCTGCTAGATTGCTGCGCGTTTTGATGAGTAGTTTCAGATAAATCTTCGATGATAATTGCATCGGCGGGCACTCCAGCTTCTATGGCATGCTGACGCATCGCGCTAGCATTGCTCGGTCCACTTTTGTCGGCAGCAGCTCCAGAAAAAATTAACGTGTCAGCCCATCCATTGTCATAGAGCGCGACAGCTTCATCTGTACGAGTGTGGGTATCTCCACCACTTACCGCTATGATTGCATCGGCAGCCTGGCAATTGCGCTGCTGGCTTGGTCGAGCATCGCAGCGAGACAAGTCATCTGGTGCCAAGTAGGCACCAATAAGTAATACTAGCAATACAGCCGACACTGCAGTAGCGATGAATTTTATCATATCCGCACCCCAGTTCGCTCGGCCTCTGCATGCACCGCCGCAACAATGCGATCTGCAGCGTGCAGTATATCTTCCTTTGTAGTGTCACGCCCAACTGTAAGCCGAATACTCCCATCGGCCGCCTCATCGCTCAGCCCGATACCGCTCAATACTTCGGAACGTGTACCGCTGTTAGCCGCGCAGGCGCTACCCGTTGCTACCATTACACCTTCGCGCTCCAATATGAATACTAGCCTCTCTGCATCGATGCCGGGGAATGAAACATGACAAAAATTCGCGAGCCGATATTTGCGATGACCAGAAATAACTACACCTGGCAGCGCATCGGCAATAGTGCGTTCGAGTGTGTCGCGTAATGAGCCGATATCTCGTGCTTCTGATTGTCGTTTCTTATCGGCAATACGCACTGCTTCCAGTCCAGCCTCTTGCCCGCCACCGCGCAGTGTTGGCTTGACATACACACCTGGTCGTACCCACAGTAGGCCGACTTGCTTCGGTCCATATATTTTTGCTGCGTTGAGTGTGAGTAAATCAACCCCGAGACGGCCAACGTGCACATCAAGTAGCCCAAAACCTTGGGATGCGTCGCAGTGTAACACGAGTGGTGTCGAATCTCCATCAGACTTGCGCCGCTGACGTATGTCATGGATTATGCGGCCTATATCACGCAGCGGTTGAACGGTGCCTATCTCATGGTTGGCCAGAGCGACGCTCACTAGTTGTGTATCGGGCCGTATCGCAGCGCGCACTAACTCTGGATCAACTCGACCGCGCTCGTCTACGCGTACAAATGAAAATTCACCACCGCCAGCGACTGCTCGCTTAACACTCGTGTGGTCTATTGTCGTGGTTATCTTGTGCCCATCGTAGCCGCCAATTGCAAGATTGATTGATTCTGTTGCACCAGCTGTCATCACCAACTCATCTGCAGTTGCACCTATGGCGCGCGCGATTTGCTGTTTTGCTGCCTCGTACTCTCGACGGACTTCTACGGCTTGAGAGTACGGGCTCGATGGATTATAAAATTTCTCAGAAAAATACGGCTCCATGGCAGCAAGAACGCGCCGGTCGATAGGCGTAGCAGCTGCATAGTCAAAATAATAGACACGTTGGGCCATGGTATATATTATACCGTATGGACTTGCAATCGTGATTGTTGTTGCGGCTCAGCGCGATACAGCTCGCGTGCGACGCGCTCATAGTAGAGATGTATAGCTGCCATAAAGTTTTCGAGCTCTTGGCCATCGATAAAATTATAGCGAGCACCTTGTTGCACTTTCAATATGCCGTTCTCATGAACCTCATAACGAATTGTCATGCTTTGGCGATGACTTTTTTCATCAAGCCACTCATCGTACCAGATCCATGTCGATAGATCGAGGTTAAAAAACTCGCGTCTATGTCCTTTGGGGATTTCACCAAATAGCTGCGCACCGATATCGCTTTCTAGCTGAATGAGCTCACGTTCGGTTAGCTTTTTAAATGGTCGCTTACGCGGCTTCTGTGTTTTTGGGACCTGTAAATCTTTAGCCAATGGCTCAGTGCCAATCAACATAGTCAGCGTTTTTTGTAGCAAGTTAGGCATGGAGTGTATCACCCCCTGCACTACGCTCACCGCTCAATGTCTGTGTGCGTAGCTGTTGCAGCATGCTCGCAAGTGTCAACGCATCTTGCACTTCGCTATGTTCATTTTGCCGTGATTTTTGAGTGTGCGAAATGTGAGGCTGCTGAGAAGTGACAGCAGTCTCTTCGTATCCCATCTGAATTGTATCGATATCTGACTTCTGGTCCATATCTTTACTCCACTCGTGATGTTAAGTAGTGTTAACCTGCAGTACTGAAACGAAACAACGTTTCGGCATTTGCAGTGGTACGATGCGCAAGCTGAGCATACGATACACCACGCATATTCGCGTAGTGCAATGCCACCTCACTCACCATACCGGGCTCATTCACTTTACCACGAAATGGCACAGGAGTCAAGAAGGGCGCGTCTGTCTCTAACAGTAGTCGGTCTAGCGGAATTGCCATAAACATGGCCTTTTGTCTGTCATCTTTGGTAAATGTAGAGATTCCGTTAACACCGATATACATCCCGCGATTCAGCGCAATACCGAGTGTTTCAATCGTATCAGTAAAGCTATGCAGTACACCACGAATGCCCTGAAAGTTACCGAGTATCGGCCAAAAATCCTCGAATGCATCGCGCACATGAAACGATACAGGCAATCCGCGGTCTTGTGCAATCTGCAACTGCACCTCTAGCGCCAATATCTGTGCCTCGCGTGGGCTATGCGTGTAGTAATAGTCTAAGCCGATCTCACCCACCGCGACAACATTCTTTTCGCCTGCCAAACGAGCAATGTCGGCATAGCCATCTTTTGTATCATGAGGATGTACGCCAACTGTTGCAAATACACTCTTGTGAGTAGCCGCAAACTCGACCGCTTCGCGAGAGCTCTGCTCAGTCGTGCCGACGCACACAAGCCGTGTAACCCCTTTTGCACCCGCACGAGCCAGCACCTCTTCTACTGACAGCGGATAACTAGACTCGTGTATATGACAATGTGTGTCAACGAGGTGTGGTGTGTTTTGCACGAGGATCCTCTGTGTGCGTATAAATTTTTGGAAATAGCGCCCCTTGCTCGTGTATTACACCGCCTTCAAAGATAGCCTTGATCTTACCCGAAGTTGCTGGCATAAATGGCTCAAGCAACATAGCAACTTGCAAAAGAGAGCCTGCGCAAGTAACCAAAATCTCAGCCAAGTGCTCTGCTGCTTCTGGGTCCTGTTCGCGGTTTTTTGCTACTTCCCACGGCTTTACGCTGTCGAGATATTGGTTTATAGCTCGTACTTCTGTCCATACATAGTCAAGGGCAACGTCAAATTTGAGCTTCTCCATCGATTCGCGAAACAACTGTATGTCGTGTTCACCCCTGTTGATGTCGCCCACAACGCCAGCCTGGTAGCGCATCACCATACTCGATACTCGCTGCACGAGGTTGCCGAGATCGTTACCAAGTTCGTTGTTGTACGCTCTCTCAAATTTTTCCCAAGTAAAATCACCGTCATCTTGTGTCGGGATATGGCGGGCCATATAGTAACGAAACGCATCGAGACCATACTGATCGATCACATCGTTCGGATCGATAACATTGCCGACAGATTTGCTCATTTTTTTGCCGTCGCTATCAATAAATCCGTGGACTAATAGCTTTTTAGGAAGCGGTAGTTCAAGCGCCATCAACATTGCTGGCCAGATAATCGCATGAAAACGTAGAATATCTTTACCTATCACCTGCACGTCCGCCGGCCAGTAGTCTTTCCACTCTTCACGATCTGGATAGCCAAGTACCGTCAAATAATTGCTTAGCGCATCTACCCATACATACATCACTTGGTCTGGGTCGCCAGGTACACCGATACCCCAGCTCAGGTTTTTGCGTGGACGCGAAATACTTAGGTCTTCCAAGCCATCGCCAAGCAGGTTTAAGACTTCATTTTTGCGAAATTCCGGCACAATTCTTAGTCGGTCTGTCTCTATTGCCTCGCGGATCTTATCAGTGAACTCACTGAGCTTGAAGTAGTAGTTTTGCTCACTCAAACGCTCATATGGCACGCCGTGATCCGGCGAAATACCGTTGTTAGCGGCGGCGACTTTGTCACTTACAAACGATTCTTCGCCAACCGAATACCAGCCCTCGTAGCTACCCTTATAGATATACGATGCCATTTTCTGCCAAATATATTGTGCCGCTCCTATGTGGTGCTCATCACTTGTGCGAATAAAGTCCGTATACTCTGCACCAATCTTTTCCATAATGCTCTTGAACGCAAGGTGCGTTTCATCGACATATGCTTTTGGTTCTTTGCCGGCTTCTTGTGCTTTGGCTGCGATCTTGTTGCCATGTTCATCGGTGCCTACCTGCATACGCACATCGTGACCAAGCTGAATCTGGTATCGTCGCCAAATATCAGCGATAAGGTAGTCGAGTGCATTGCCAATATGCGGTTTTGCATTGGCGTAAGGAATTGCTGTCGTGATGTATAGTTTTTTACTCATTGCTTTTATTATAACAGATACGTTGCGGTGAAGATTGCATCGGCAATACGAGCGTGATATCATCTAATTACTATGATCGACAGATCCTCTACGCGTATACGTCTGGACGAGCCAAACCGCTAGCGCCTGACGAAAATATATTTATCGAAAGGATGAGATATGGACAAACGGCGCGTTAATGTACGGGCAATTATATGGCATGAGAACAAACTTTTAGCGGTTAGGCATCGCTCAAAATCTGGCAAGGAATCATCTTATTGGGCACTACCCGGTGGCGGACTCGATCCATTCGAGTCACTGGCCGACGGAGTAGCCCGCGAGCTTATGGAGGAAACGGGTGTAGTGGCTCATGTCGGCCGAATATTGTTCGGGCAACAACTGCGTTCATCGCGAGAGTTTCGAGACGAGGAGCTAGAACTATTTTTTCACATCACCAATCCACAAGATTTCACAAGCATCGACCTCGCTAATTCGACTCATGGCTTGAGCGAGCTCACGCGCTGCGAGTTTATAGATCCATCCAAGGAACACATCTTACCCACTTTTCTTCAAACTATCGATATCGAAAAACATATCCAGACGGTACAGCCACTTGTCGTGACAAACTACCTAAACGAGCAATCTGTTTAAATAGACCCCTACGCGCGAATATAGCAAACTATCGCATGCCGACCGCGAGGTTTTTCTCCACGTAAGGCAGCACTGTGAGAATAAAAGTCTGGGTCGGTAACCGTATCGCGAGAATCAACCGTAATGTTAGAGCTAGGAACGCTCGAACCAATAAGCTGCTCTACGGCAACGTCGTGAAGCGATTTATTATCGAATGCATATAGTGGGTAGTGCTCTTTGCTGGCGGCCGGGCTCAAGTACACTAGTAGTTCGTCTGGCTTTACGCCAAATTTTGTGAGATATTCAACAGATTTCTCGCCACCCTGCTGCTCAAGATTGTGGCGCCCTAGGTGTGAAAGCATGAGTGTGCGAGTGGGCGGATGATATAGTACCGCCCCAATACAATCTGCAATAGGTAAAAACATCGTGACACCAGCTTGTCTCGTGACAATTCCGTCGGCAATGGCAAGCTGCGGCTGCGCGAAGCCTGCACCAATTTCATCGGTGGTGACTTCATGATATTTGCAAAAATCATCCGTATCGTACGACAAGCGAAGCAGCACTGCCTGGTCTGAATTAATATCGTGGCGTTGAAAGAATCGTTGCGTCGCTGCATCATCTATTTGCGGGTACGGTTGCAGACTTGAACGCAGCGATCCATCGGAAGTCGTCGACACAATTACTTCTACATCACTATGCAATGTAGTCACGATATACCTCGGCGAGACTGCACCATTGAGAAAGCGCGAGATCTTGAGCGCGCTGTTCAGGCGAAATATCTGTCTTTGCGAGTAACTCATCGACTTGCTCTTTGGAAATCGCGAGTCCTCCGCTCAAGCTCGAGCGAAGTTTTTTGCGCTTAGCACTAAAGCCTGCTTTCACCACACGGAAGAATAGCTTTTCATCGACACCGTCAGGCAGTACTGCGTTTTTTGTACGCATTACAACTACCTGCGAGTCAACTTTTGGAGGCGGAGTAAAGAGCTCTGCCGGCACGACATCGCCAAGCGATACATCAGCGTACAACTGCGCGCTGATAGCAAGGATACTCATGTTGCCAGGCCCAGCCGCCACACGTTCGGCCACTTCTTTTTGGATAAGCAGGGTCACGACACTCGGCCGGTTGTCATTGGTCATAAATTTTTGGATGATTTTGCTGGTGATGTAGTATGGCACATTCGCTACAACTTTGTACCCTGCTGGCAAATTACGCGTGTCGAATGCCAAGATGTCTTGATGCACGACCTCGAGCTTCTTGCCCGGAAACTGACCCGGTAGTTTGCGTGCGAGATCTTCATCGAACTCCACCGCGACAACATTATTGGCACGCGAGAGCAGCATCGATGTTAGTGTGCCTAGCCCCGGACCAACTTCTAGCACCGTATCGCTAGACTCAACATCTGCGCAATCTGCTATATGCTCCAATACGAGTCTATCGTGTAGCCAGTGTTGACCGAGAGATTTCTTTGGGGCTACCATATACTACCTACCATCACCTTTCGACCAGTCTGTCGCAAGATCAAAACCATGTGGATGCCTCACTGCAAACCCACCAGTGTCGTACACGCGCCCAAGCCCCATACTCGTCTCTACAATAGAGCAACGCGGGTAGTTACCAAGATTGGCTGCAACTAATATATATCCCTCATTATCAACTTTTGCGCCGTCGCCGCGCACAGTATAGTCGCCACCACCACATGCACCCATCACCACATTCATCGGTAAATCGTAATACGTTTCACGATGATCTACGCCGTTACTGTCGGTAAAAATATGCGCACCTTTTGCAGCAGTCAGCGGATTGGTTGGCTTATTGCCAACAATTTCTATTTGCGCCTTGGGCTCCCGTACGACAACACTTTGAATTTGCGTACGACTAACCTCTTGTCCGTCCTTTCGAACTATTTCATACACCACACTCTTCTTACCTAGCACACCAGCGGTTTTAATTTCTCGTTGCCCCACTGGATAGTCGGCGTCGAGAATCGTTTGCACAGAAAAATCTATCGCTTCTTCGCTTGTGGCCGTCTGCACGCCATCGCGCCAAATTTCTATAGTCATGTCTTCGGATATTGCAGTTCGTACAGGCACCGACACCGTGTCGTCACTCGATAGAGTAATATCTTTTTCTACCAAAAACTCTTCTACAGTAGCTGCTTGCGTATAGACCTGGCTACGAGCTCCGTACAGAGATAATGTCACCGGCGTAGCTCGCTCTATAGTAAGCCGCGTGCCGATACCATCCATCAACACATCGGTGGATTGGGTGAGCGTCAAGATATCTTCGTCGCGTACAGTAACACCAGCATGCTTAGCAATGTCAGAGGCGGATCGATAGGGGGTTAACACTCGCTCACGCTTCATACCCTCAACAATCGTCACCGGGTGTGACCTATAAATATTGACGGTGTAGGCTTCGGCCGCGTACTTCGTATCGAGTTCTGGCTCTACTCGGTCATTTGTTGCCAGCGCTATTCCAGCCTGCTTCAATGTATCGCGGACCGTTGTTGCTTCGGTGAGCACTACGCGCTTGCTCCCCTGGTCATGTATCGTCACAATATGCTGACCGGATACTTCGCTATTTGAATCGGCGCGCACGGCACCAGCAAAAAATATCGTACACGCAAACACAATAGCCAGAAAACTAAGGCGCACCAACAATTGTGCTCGAAAGTATAAAAAGTAATTATTCATGAAAAATATTTAACCACCACACACGTAGAACATGTCGTGACTAGCATTATACCAGCCGTTCACTACTGTTGCAATGTTCGTAGAGGCCACCCGCCTCATATACTAACGATATGTGTCAGGCAAATTTGCACCACAATGTGGCCATGGTTGCCAACCGCGTCGCACATGCACTCGACACACTGTTCCATGTACCCTCGTTGAACTGATACGCGCCATAATACGGGCCCGCCGGGTTCCAACTGTTGTAACTGCCTTCACACGAGCGTAGCTGTGCGAGAGCTGCAGCGAAATCACCATCGAAGCTAGGCTTAGATCCAACTACCTCGACTTGTTTTTGTGGCTCTTTTGTCACGACAGACTGAATCTCTTTGCGCGCAACTTCTTGACCATTTTTCATTGTCACTTCATAGGTCACCGTCTTTTCACCCTTCACGCCAGGTGTCTTGATCTCCCTGTAGCCAACTTCTCTATCGGCATCCTCTATCTGTTCGATAGGAAATTCAACTGGCTGTTGCTCGGTGGCAGTCTGCACGCCGTCTCGCCACACCTCTATTGTCATACCCTGAGTGATCGGTGTGTTTGCAGCTAACGAAAGTGTATCGTCTTTTCCAAGAGTAATTTCTTTTTCGCGCAGCAATGCTTCCACTGTTTTTTCCTGAGTGTAGACCCTGGAACTTTTACCGTACAGCACTAGGTTCAACTGCGCAGCCCTGTCAATTTCGAGCTTACTGCCGACTCCGTCTGTTAGTACATCTTCTGAACGAGATAATGTCAGAATATCCTCATTCTGAATAGTCAGGCCAGCATCTTTGGCTATATCTTTCGCCGCGCTATATGGAGATAACACTTGCTCACGCTTCATACCCTCGACTATCATCACTGGCCTAGCTCGGTATATATTCACAGTCGAACTTTGCGTAGCATACTTACTGTCGAGTGCTGGTTCTACTCGGTCGTATTTCGACAAGGTTACATCCGCCTGCTCAAGCGTTTCTTTTACCGAACTTGCTTTCGTCAAGACCACTCGCTTACGACCCTGGTCGTATATAGTGATGACTCGCTCACCGGCCGCAGGCGTTTCGGCAGTAGTTGCTGCACGCGCGGTATGCGTCAAACCAACAAGAGAGCCGATCAATATCAATAGTAGACACGCAGCACGTAGAGATAGATATCGTTGATAATATACAGTACTAATTTTCATACATGCTCATACACACTGATCACTCTACCGAGGAAAAAGTTACTTTATTTATTCTATCAATTTCCGGTGATTCGAACAAGCGAGCCACCGCCTCACGCACGAGCGGTTGAATGGGAGATGGTAAGCTATGCTGGCTATACCAGTCCGAGCGATAAATCTCGAGCTTTTCTATATGAAGCATTTGTATTTGATCTGCCGACAGTTCTGTGCAAAAAAGTGAGGCCGGATAACCCTGTACCTGTGTAGTGCCGAGAGACTTCAGCGCGCCAGGCGCAATAGCAACGCCGAGCTCTTCACGCAGCTCACGCGCTGCCGCTAACACTGGCTCTTCTCGCCGCTTCATGCCGCCACCAGGTAGCGTCCAGTTTCTATCTCCGATTGTATTGACAACCAACAACAGTTCGCCAGCAGTATTCATGACGACTACTTTTGCGCGCCGTGGCCGCAAAGTGGCGTTTACACACCTAAATGTAAGTAGGAAATAATAAACGCGCATCATATACGTTCTAGGCGAGCGTATTCTACATTGAGTTTTTTGCGTTGTCCGTTGTCAAAATCGATAGTCGCAGCAAGTCCATCAACATCTACAACCGTGCCTTTGCCAAATGTAGGCGCTTTCACACGATCTCCCTCGCTCAGCATGACATCGTCGTAGAACTCGTCCTGACTACTATCGATGCGCGATGGTTGCATATCCCCTTGTATGCCATCAATTTCTTTTAGGAAACGCGATGGATCGTTGTAGCTCGTCTGCTGAAACTGCCGTCTACTCGCCGCGTAGCTAAGCCATAGTTCTTCGCGGGCTCGTGTCATACCAACATAACAAAGACGGCGCTCTTCTTCTACGTCGTCTGCAGTGCCGTCGAACACACGAGCATGTGGCAATATGCCTTCTTCCATGCCCACCATATGTACAACTGGAAATTCGAGCCCCTTTGCGGCATGCAGCGTCATCAATGTTACCTGTCCCTGCTCGGTAGACTTGTCTGTGCTCGACATTAACGCTACTTCTTCGAGAAACGTCTGTACATCTGCGTATGCTGCTGCTTCAGAAATAAGCGCACCGATATTTTCTATACGTTCATCGGCCTTTGGCGTGCCATCACTTATATGATCGCGATACTTCGTCACATCATAGATATACTCTATAAGATCACTGGGCGACTGATCTTGCAGTTTGACTTGAATAATTCTCAGTAGATCGCCGAGACTCGTGAGTGAGATACGAGCGCGCGGCGTCAGTTTTGTCACCTGCTCTGCATTTGCGAGTGCCGCAATGATATCGAACCCACTCGCTGCCTGCCACTGCAAAAACCTCTCGAGGCTCTTCGCACCTACGCCGCGTGCAGGCACATTCGCTATACGCAAAAAACTCGCGGTATCAAACGGCTGATACGCCAGCCTCAGATACGCGAGCATGTCTTTAACTTCAGCACGATCGAGAAAACGCATACCGCCGATAATCTGCACAGGGATAAATCGTTGTCGAAACACTCGCTCAAGTGCAAAACTCTGCGCGTTTGTGCGGTACAACACGGCGAAGTCATCGTAGGTGCGCCCGCCCAAGTCAACTTGTGCGCTGACGTGGTCTGCCACCGCAGCCGCTTCTTCGTCTTCGCTGTAGTAGGCATGCACTTGCACCGGCGTACCAGCTTGACCATCGGTCCATAATTTCTTGTCTGTGCGCTGCGTATTGTGGGTGATCACTTGTGTTGCTGCATCGAGAATAGCCTGTGTGCTGCGATAATTTTGCTCCAACTTGATCACGCACGTACCGGGAAAATCTTGCTCAAATCGTAAAATATTTCTAAAATCAGCGCCACGCCAGCTGTAGATAGACTGCCAATCGTCACCAACAACGCAGATATTTCTCTCGTTGTTTACCAGCAGTTTTACTATCATATACTGTGCCGCATTGGTATCTTGATATTCATCGATCAAGATGTGACGAAAGTGCTCTTGCCATTTCTTGCGCACGGTTGCATCGTCACGCAACAAGCGAACAGTCTCTGTAAGTAGGTCATCAAAATCTAATGCCTGTGCGGCGCGTCGACGCTTTTCGTATTCGGCGTACACCTCTGCAAGCATTTGCTGATATGGAAACTTAGCTTCTGCGAGCATTGTTTCCGGGTCGTTTAGTTTGTTTTTTTCCGCCGATATAATACTGCTCGCTGCGGCTACTTTTAGTTGCTTGTCGGTGATTTCAAGGCTTTTGATCGCTTGCTTTATCACACTGCGCCTATCGTCTTCATCGTAAATGACAAAGTTCGACTTGAGTCCTATCGCGCCGCCATCAATGCGCAGCAGTCGTACGCACACGCTGTGAAACGTACCCATCCATGGCATAAAATCGCGACGCGATGCGTCTTGCTCGACAAGTGTGGCGAGCCGCTCACGCATTTCCCGCGCTGCTTTATTCGTAAATGTCACTGCGAGAATTTGGTTCGGCCATATACCTTGGTCGGCAATCAGCGCCAGCCAGTATAAGAACCGGGCCGTCTGTTGTTTTCACCGCTTGTTGTTGCGGTGTGTTAAGCCCCTGGAGAATGTTCATCTGTCTTATTATACCAGAGGTGAGGGCCCCGGCCTAGAGTGCTACAGGCAATACACCAGCCATCCAGGCAGCGACAGCCGCTGCAATAGCGGCGAGTATGATAACAACTATAGCAACCACCCATCCCCAACCAGACGATTTCTTCGCAGGATGTTCGATAGGATGCTGATATGACTGCGGATCAAAGATTGCGCCTGTCTCATCATCATCCGAGGATGAGCGTAGTTGCTCTTTGTACTGCCTGGCTATAGAAGTAGGGCCAGAAGATTTATCAATAAACTTTTTTGCAACTCTGTGGGTACAGGCGCCTCGTCGCTCTGAGGTATGTCAGCAGTAGAAACCACGGGTCGCGCAACCGTGGCGTCGAGATTAGATACTACTGGAGATACAGCTGGCGCTCCAGATAATGATTGTTCGCCGGAGCCCAGTGGACGTTTCTGCACCTTAGCATCAGACAAGAAAGGCGAGCCGCTTGATTCGCTTGTTTGTTCGCCAACTGGTTTTGTGAGCGCAGCAGCGATAGCGTCTATATCCGCGGTAGCATCCGTTTGCGGCTGGTTGTTTTCGGGCAGCTGCTCCGGTGGCGTGACATCTTGCTGAGTAGAAAAATCAATAGGCTTCGGCAATGGCTCTTCTTGCGGCGCAGCACCAGATATATCAACCTGCTCGGTATGTGTATCGTGACCTTCACTTTCAAGTAGCTCATTGATTGCGGCTTCAAGATGTACGTTTGTTGGCTGCGGCGCGCTGGTTTCGTGCGATGGGTGCTGCTCGAGTCGTTTTGGCTGCATCGGAGCACTCAGAGCTGGCGAGGGAGTTGCACTTGTGGCTGTACCGTCTTTCATTTGTTGACCAGGGCGGAGCACGTCCATAAATCTACCCTCACGATGGGGAATAGTTCGCTTTACAGAAGGTGAATACTGCGGCGCAGGAGTAGACGGGGGGGGTGTTGGCTGCTCTTGCTCGGTTTCGTTTTTCTCAGGAACAACAAGAGGTGTGGGGCGCTGCAATGTCGCACGTCCTGCTGCTGCACTCGGCATAATGCGAGCATGTACAGCATGCGACGAAATACTTGCTGAAGTGTCTTTCTGCTCAGCAGACGCTTCTGATTGAGGTTGAGCCTGCTCTACTGGCCGAGGAGGATCTGTGGCAGCCGGCTCGTCAAATGACTGGCTACCGCTACCAAGTACCGAGGCAACTGCCCGGTCAAGCTCATCAAAATCAATATCTTTCATATCCCCACCTGTCCTATTTCGTTGCTACGTTGTGTGCCTTTTTAATAATTTCAGCAAACTCATGATACTTGAGACTTGCGCCCCCAACCAAAAGTCCATCAACTCCCTTGATTTGCAAGTAATCGCTTGCGCTATCCGCTGTGACGCTGCCACCGTAGAGTATTCGCACCGCTGCAGCTTTTTCTTTACCGAATAGATGGCGAATCTGACTGCGGATAGATAGTACAGCATCGGCGACGTCGTGTGGCAAAGCATTATTGCCCGTGCCTATAGCCCATACCGGCTCGTAGGCGATAACAATGTTATCGATGTCTTCACTCGTGACATTTGCAAGCCCGCCGACGAGCTGATCGTGCAGAATATCGCGAGTTTCGCCGTTGGCTCGCTCACTCTTTGTCTCGCCGATGCACAACACTGGAGTAATATCATTTCGGAGCGCAGCTTGCACTTTTTCTCGAGTATCTTTAGTTTTTTCGCCAAAAATATGTCGACGCTCTGAGTGGCCAACAAGCCCGTAA
>LCPR01000030.1 GCA_001003725.1 Candidatus Saccharibacteria bacterium GW2011_GWC2_48_9 | reverse complement strand
ACTACTACTAGGTACATTCTTACCATTTAGCCCTGGCTTCTCGTGGATAGTACCAACTATTTCTATCGGTACGTCACTCATTGTTGGTGTTATCTTCGGCATCTATCCTGCAATCCGCGCCGCTCGCAAGAATCCTATTGAAGCGCTTCGTCAGTACCATTGATTTATCTTTGTAAATATATTATAATCATTTATTAGCCTGTGAAAACAGGGCCAATCGAGAGAAAGGTCAACAATGCTGTTGACAACTGCTACCGCGGACATTGCGGAGGCTTTCAGACGAAATGTCACCGTCGCGCCAGACACCGACGAGCACCGCCTGTCGATTCCCGGCGAAATAGTGACATTGCCACCTGTACTGCCGGTCGTCGAGGCTCAAACCACGTCATCGTGCTGGGAAGTGATCGACGCGCACTCCATCGACGCAGTGCTCGAGAACCTCGAGAAGTACGGCAGCCTACGATTCATGTGGGCCGCAGACGGCGAACGCCTGCGCTTCTCCGTCGCCAAGTATGAACTGGCGCATGGCGGGTTCATCGGCACAACAGAAGACCTGGAGGTGAACAACATCAGGCAGACCGGAGCGCCTCTCGCGTTTGTCATGATCGACCTGCACATACCTCGGTTCACACACATCTAGCCCATCCCTACGCTTGTAGCCCACCCCGGGTTCGCGCTCGGGGTGGGCTACAAGCTTTTTATGGAGATGTTATTTGCTAAGTTCTTTTTTGAACTTCTCTATCAGCTCAACAGGTGCCGGGTCGACACCGTTGAGTACCGCTACATAGATACTCACGAAGTCTGCCAATATACACGCCCATAGCATCTGCGCCAGCGGAGAGTCGCCCTGCAAGCTCACGATATGCGCCTTTGGTCGGCGGCCGCTCAGTAGCCGGTCGCTCACTTCAAATCTCTTCTGTATGCGCTCATGTTCAAACTCGCTCACAAGGTCGAACACCGCGAATGGTTTTTCTACCGGATGCGAAGCCCAGCCCATAAATTCGTTATGATTAAACTCTGGGAGTTCGTTCCAAAATGCCACGTTCTTGGCGTTTTCATTCCAGCTAATCTTCCACTTGTAGGCCACCGGCGCCATCAGGTGGCCAGCATAGAATACCGGTGTCTTGCCTACCGCAAAAAGTGCCAATTGCTTAGCGATGTTTTGATCAGTAGTCACTTCGCTCGTCCAGCGTGCAGATTCATCACGTAGCCAATCTGCGTAGCCAGCAACCGCTTCGTAGTGCGCACGGCCTATTTGGTCGAAGTGAACCAATATCTGCAAAAGTCCCCGTAGGTTGTAGAGCATCGCCATGCGCGGCTGAATACCTTCGTTTGGTAGCACAACCGATGTGATACTTCTTTCGTGCGCAATCTCAACCAACTTTCCGCCCGCAGCTATGATAGCGATCTGCGCGCCGCGGTTCGAGGCGTCTTCTAGTGTAGATAGAGTTTCCTCGGTGTTTCCCGAATAGCTACTGCAAATAACCAGCGTGTGTTCATCGACGTAGTGCGGCAAGCTGTACGTGCGCACAATCTCAAGTTCGAGCGACGTTTCTGCCTGGAGCCAGCTTTTTGCCAATAGTGCAGCGAGTGCCGAGCCACCCATACCCGCCACCACAACTCTGGTAATTTTCCGATTGTCATGCTCTGGATGCTCCACCACTGCGTCGTACTGCGTCTGTTGCCACTGCGCTGTCGCCACCCCTAGCGCATCAGACGGATCTTTCTGCGTGTATATTTGTACATCGTCTAGCATTTTTACCCCTTGTATATATCAGAATACATATTGCTTATGTCTATGTATCCATGATACAGTATTTAGTAAAAGAATGTAATGAAATTTAGAGGTGGGAATGAATCTTCAACCAGACAATACGACGACCAATATCAGCGACGACCAAGAGCTAGCCAAGGTACTCGCTGGTGTCAACAATACGCCAGACACCGACTCGGCATACGAAGAAATAAACACTTCGGCTGCACCTGAACCAGAAACAAAAGCTCCGGAGCCGATTGTAATGAATCCGTTCCCGATTGCACAAAATCCAGTACCATCACGCGATGACCTCGAAGGCGTCAAGATGGAAGCAATCAACGAGCTACGTCCGCTCATAGACAAACTAGACCTTCCTGCAGAAGAAAAGTTCGACACATACCTGTTGCTCATTCGCTGCACAGACGACCGCGAGCTCGTTCCACCTGCACACGAAGTTGCTAAACTCATCGCCGACGACAGCCGACGCGCAATGGCCTTGCTCGATATCATCAAAGAGATCGATTACCTAGCCAACAAGCCAGCGAGTGATGACACTGGTCTAAACGCAGCAAGCGACAGCCTGCCAACTCCAGACCAATCTCCGCTCGTATAGAGCACTCGTCCCGCGGCAACTTTCTACACACTTCCATTAAAAGAGGTGTGTAATTGTTTTATGACTGTTTTTGTGGCGGTATCGCCGACTGCTTCCAGCCCGCATCCACAGCCATAGGGAGTGGCGGAGTGTGGTATGTATCTGGATGCACGAGTCGTCTAGCGAACTCAACGCCTGCAAAGTCTTCAAAGCTCGCAAGTGTCCCGGGAGATACCGGAGTCTGGTCTACGGACAAGTATTCTCTTACTACGCCGTAGCTCAGCTTATTCATCTGCGCATATACTTCTTTAAGCTCTTCACTTTCTGTAAAATCTTTCCAAAAATGATGAGCGTTTTTTTGATTTTCCGATCGAATATACAAATGAGAAATCACTTGGTCGTCGACACTATATATATGATATCCAGCGGCAAATAGACGTAGTGAGTGCACAATCTCTTCTCCGATAAAACATATACGAGGCTCGTACGGCACTTCTCGGCAAATCTTTCCTGGACCAAACTGTAAGCCACCCGCTACAAACGCGCCGCGTCGAGGTGCATCTTTTGGCAGTGCTTTACCGAAGAACACCGGAATGTCCCCCATGAACATATCATGTACCACCAAGCGATTAGGTTCAGATGACACAAATATTTCTCGGTCGTTATTGTCATAGCGATATGCTGGTGGATACGATGACAAAATGGCCCGCGAGTCACTGAGAGCTATCCACTCAGCCTCAAGCCTATCATCCCACGAATCTTTACAGCGCATATGTGAATCGATCTGCAGATAAAAATCTTCGTCATCGTAGAGTTCATCACACTTTCTACGAGCAACGCCAACGCCCCTCGCTTCATACCAGGGCTGCTCTACAATCTTAAATCTTGTATCCGTCTTGTATTCATCTATACAGCCGGCAGTTTCTGGACCAAACTGATGCACAATCGCAAACCGTAGTCGCTCCGGATATCGAGCGTTTTTTAGCAAGCTTGCCACGGTTTTAGGCAGCTCATCGTCTCGGTAGGCAGCAATCTCAACAAGTATAGTGTTCACTACGTACGATTATAGCACTTCAGATGACAGCCAGGCTTGATCAAACACCGCTGCGTGCGAGTTGGCGACACCCGGATTATCTATCACAACTGCACTGAGCTGATTAAACTCGTTGATGCTGATTGTCGCGAGCTTACTACCGTATATCAATGTATACGCACCGTTGTCGGCTTTATCTGCAAGATATCGACGCTCCGACACCTCAGCTTCACCACGAAGTGGTTTACCCTGTCGCAAAATGCGCACATACAGTTCCTGCTTGACTCGCTCGCGGGTAAAATGCGGGTAGTTGTGGTACATGTATTCACTCACTCGCGGCGACGAAACAACCCGGTACTCAGTCACTTTTTGCAAGCGACAGGTTGTCAGTACGTCACGCAATACGCTCGCTACACCCTCTTGCCCCTCGTAGAACGCGGCAAAATGTGGCACCACGTCCCGCGACCGAACCTGTGGCTGCAAAAACGACACATAATCATCTACCGCCGAATGTGTATCGCGTAGCTCGCGGCGCTTTTCATTGATGATTTCATGAAGCTTTTCTGGGCTCTCCGCAGTGTACTTGTGCCGCGTGCCGACTTTCACATACGACACCATGCCGATCGCTTGCAAACTCTTGATAGATTCAAACACACTACCTCTGTTTATGCTTGTTTGCTCGGCCAGTCCACGCACTGAACTCATAGGTTCTAACAATAGTGCCTCATAGACACGTTTGTCACGATTATTTAAACCGATTATAGAAAAATCCATTGTATTTATAGTGTAGCACATGATTTTTGTGTCAAAAATAGTCAACCGTTTGTTATTATTTTACCCGCAAAAATTAGCAATAATAACAAACGTACTACATAACGAAAGGAACATACATGGATACATTCTCGTCGAAAGTTCACTGCGAAATAGGGGTCACACCAAGTGAATTTGAGCTCGATGAAGTTCGCAAACGTGAACAAGTCACGCCCATAAGTCTACAGCTAGGCGCTCGCGCCTTCGATCTACTCAGCGCCTACTCGCTCGTGGATCGCACGACAGTAGGCGCGCAGGCCAGGGCGGCTATCGAGGCATATCATCAGCACCGGCTACAAGACCCCGGCCTACCCGATTTAATCGAACGAGCAGAAAAGCGCTCTTTTCCGACCGCAGAATAACTAATAACATTCACACCAAAGGAGCTACCATGAGTAGACATGAAATTCGACTATATGATTACAATGAAACATCAACTGTCATCGGATTTAACGACAGAGCCGTACCCGAAGATTCAACATCCATTCATGATTTCTTTTCGAGCGAGGCTACGAATCACGAGACATGCACAGAAAGCACACCGAAGGCTACGAAGATTCCAACGATAAACGGGTCCTCAATTCCCTCGGAAGCATCTCGCTACAGCACGTAGAGGTGCAACCCCCGCTTCGCGACGAACACATGCCAGAGTTTGTAGAATGGTGCAAGCGTAATGTCGATCCTAACGACAAATATGGGTACCTCATAGACAACAGAGAACAGTCGCCGTTCGACGGCAACTACCCTCGTCGCGACGGAGACATCCTCGCCACGTGGTAAACAAAAAGCACCCGAGTTGGGTGCTTTTTATTATAGGTCTACCACCCTACATCATCCCCATGCCACCAGGCATGCCGCCGCCAGCGGAAGATTCGGCCTCTGGAATCTCCACTACGAGTGCACCCATGGTTGCCGCGGTCGAAGCGATAGATACCGCGTTTTGAACAGCTTCTTTAGTCACACGAGCTGGGTCGATCACGCCAGATTTCTTCACGTCAATCAAGCCTTTTTCTGGGGCGTTCACGTCGACGCCGAAGCCAGGTTTGCCATTTTCGACTTGCGCAAGCAACGCTTCGCTGTTGAGACCAGCATTTGCCATGATCTGCAAGAATGGCTGCTTGAGTGCATTCTTGAGAATTAACTTACCTGCTGAATGCGAATCTGCACCGTCTGCCTTGATAGCATTCGATAGATTCACGAGCGTTACACCACCACCGGCAACGATACCTTCGGCCAGGGCCGCTTTAGTTGCCGCCACTGCGTCATCAACGCGGAATTTCTTCTCATCAATTTCGGTCTCAGATGCGCCACCAACCTTGATAACAGCCACTTTACCACTGAGTGCTGCTGAACGTTTTTCGTATTGTTCACGGTCGTAGCTACTCTGTGCGTTCTCAGCCTGTGCAGTGATCTGCACGATGCGGTCTTGCACATCTTTTGCCACACCGTTGCCTTCGATGATCGTCGTTTCATCTTTGCCGATGATCACCTTACGTGCAGTACCAACAATCTCGAGACTAGTATTTTCAAATGTCATACCGCGCTCATCACTCACTACTGTTGCGCCGGTGAGTACTGCGATATCTTCGAGCACTTCCTTGCGGCGGTCGCCAAAGCTTGGTGCTTTTACGACGACGCTGTTGAATACACCTTTGAGTTTATTGAGAACCAAGATGCTCAATGCTTCGCCTTCTACTTCGTCGGCGATAAGCACGAGACTCTTCTGCCCTGCTTGTGCGAGCTTCTCAAGAATCGGTGCGATATCTTGCACGCTCGAAAGCTTTTTGTCCGTCAATACGATAGCTGGCTTTTCAAACACCGCTTCTTGGCGATTGGTATCAGTAACAAATAGCGCACTTGCGTAGCCCTTGTCGAGACTAAAGCCTTCGACAACTTCGCTTTCAAGCTCAAGGCCTTGACCTGCCTCTACTGTCACTACACCTTCTTTGCCTACTTTTTCGATAACACTAGCGATCAACTCACCAATTTCTCGGCTCCCCGCTGAAATAGTCGCGACTTCGGCCACCCGATCACTTTTACCTTCGATAGATTCAGCTTGCTTCTCGAGTGATTTGATCACTTCAGCAGATGCCGCTTCGATACCTTTTCGCAGTTCTTGTGGATTATGTCCTGCTGCGATGAGGCGATTTGCTTCCTTAAGAATACTGTATGTCAGCACTGTTACGGTGGTAGTGCCGTCACCTGCTACTTTATTGAGCTTAGTAGCTGCTTGCTTGATAAGCTCCGCACCGACTTTGTAGCCAAGCGTTTCATCGTCGTTCTCCGGTAGGTCTATACTCTCCGCTACTGTCACTCCGTCGTGCGTTACAGTTGGCCCACCATAACCTTTGGCAATTACTACGTTGCCGCCTTTTGGACCGTAGGTTACTTTAACTGCGTCGTACAACGCTTTTGCTCCGGCGAGCACACGCTCACGGGCATCATCATCATAAAAAATCTTCTTTGCCATCGTTATTTATTCATCCTTTCTTCAAGTTCACGAACTTTTTGTTCTAGTACTTTAACTTTTTTCACTGATTCAGATAATTCTCGTAGTACACGTATTATCGCGCCCAGCACAATAAGTACTACTGCGATAAATAAAATAAGTGCGACCGCGTCAAGACTTATCATTAGACTGTCGCCAGTATATCCTCTTCTTTAACAATCAACTTTTCTAAAACTTCCGCAAATCCTACCTTTAGCAGAACTTTTGTTATCCTAACTTTAACATAATCACCTTTTTGTACATTAGGCACAAAAAGCACAAACCCGGTTGCATCCTTCCGAAATTTTCAAGATTGGCCAGGAAATCGAAGTGGTTGTCCTAAAATATGATCAAGAAAACTCCAAAGTTTCCCTTGGCTATAAACAACTCAAAGATGACCCATGGAATGAAGTTGATAGCAAATTTACCCCGGGCGAAAGAATAAAAGGGAAGGTGGTTAACCTGACCGATTATGGTGTGTTTGTGGAAATTGGCTCCGTGCCGAATTCCGAGTTCGTGAAAGATTTGGTAGAATTGAATAAGTCGGGCGAAATCTTGATCGACCACAAAACGGCCGCAACGTCCT
>LCPR01000029.1 GCA_001003725.1 Candidatus Saccharibacteria bacterium GW2011_GWC2_48_9 | reverse complement strand
TCGACGTGTACCTGGCCGGGTGCCCGCCCCGTCCGGAAGCGCTCCTCTTCGCGCTCATCCAGCTCCAGGAGCTGGTGAAGCGCGGCGAGCGTCGGGCGATCACGATCCAATGAGGCCGGCCGCGGGCGCTGTCGCGCTCGTAACTACCGGTGCGCTCCACATAGTGTTCGATAGATACATCAAAAAAGACATCTTACTTCTCCTTGGGACACTTCTGTGTGTCGCTTCCGTTCCTGCGGTATTATTTGGCGTAATAGACGGTGCAAGCTTGCCTATCGATGTATGGTGCGGTATCTTGGTGTTTTCGGCAGCACTACTCGCCTATGCCACAAGAGTTGTCAGCCGCTCGCATGGCACATCGCGTTTGTCTCCTGGTGCGTTAGACTCATTTGCCGCATTTGTCGGTCTTGGTTCAATCTATATCGCCACCTACGGAGATTATTCATTCTTGTGGTTCTTGCTGCTCGTCGCCAGTATTCTCGGTATATTCTATGCCAGCATACTGATGCAAAACAAACACTTGCTCGGCAGTGCATCGTTCTTTTTAGTCGTCAGCATCATCAGCATCTCGTTTAGGTACTTCTCAGACTTTGGCGTGAGCATCAGCCTTGTGCTCGCGACTATTGGGCTACTTGGGTCTGCAGCGGCAGCTTCGACTATTAATAAAAGATATTTTAAATAGACCCATAGTCCATTTCGTCTGCACAGCGGAGCTCTTCTAAATGAAACAAGCCCCGCGTTTCACGCAATTACGCATGAAACGCGGGGCATTTGTGTCAGGTACTACTTCTGCTGCGGCACGACGTATGTCGGCTGCCGCGGGTTCAGGCCCGCCTCGATCATCTGTGCCTCGAGGTACGCCTCGACCGTTGGATAACCGGAGATCTCGGCCTGCTTCTTGAGCGCCTCCGCCCTGGCCTGTTCGGTCTCGGCCTGTGCAGCGAAGACCGAAGCATCGGCAGCCGCCTTCTTGGCATTGGCCTCGGCGACACCCTTCTGCTCGTTCACGATGGCCAACTTGAGACCTTCGTCGACGGGCTCCGGCTTGAGCACCGTGACCTGGAAGTTCGTGAAGAACTCCTTGCCGTTGGTGCGCATCTTGCTTGCCTCGGGAAGCTGCTGCAGCACAGATTGCTGGAACTCGACACGAATCGCTTCGTCGTTCCAGATCTGCTGCCACGTGTACTTCTGTGCGATGGGCAGCAGCGTCTGTTCGAGCGGCTGGCCGATCACGTACGTGAGCAGCTGTACCCACCCCGTGCTCGACGTACCGTCTTCGTTCAGCCACCCGTTGTACTTGGTCCCGAATTCACGATGAAACTCCGACAACATATCGCAGTCCGTCGTGAGGTCCATGGTGACTACCACCGGAACAGTGAGCTCCGCTGGCGCCGCGATGTTGGACACGACCTTGTACGCATCACGCTCCGAGCCGTCTGCGCCCGTCGCGTCCCAGCTGATCTGCCTCGACGGGTAGCGATACACGTCGTTGGTGATCTCGGTCTGAGACTTCTCGGGTGCGATACATCCGGTGATCTTGGGGTCGGTGGGGATCAGCGCGTAGCCATCCACGACCACCGCCTGCTGACCTGCTGGCATCGATGTAGCACAGCCGGTCATGACCAGAGCCAGTGCTCCGAAGACGACAGCGGCAGCTGTACGTCTTTTGGTCGAACGCTTCTTGTAGACGCTCACTTGCGATCCTCTCGGTTGTGGCCCAGGGGGTTACCCAAGCCAATCGTTTCGTTCAGCCGGTCTTGCCATTCCAGGTCGCGCTTGTTCCCCTCGCGTTTGAAGTGATCTTGCGCAAGTGCACGCCGTTGCTTGCGCGACAGCGCAAAGTACGGATTGGTGCTTTCTCTGATTACTCGTTTGAGGCGAAATGCGTACACCGCAAGTGCGATGGCCGCTACCGCCAAAACGATAATCAGGAAAATTAGAACTCGCATCCTCTCTCCATCTGTAGTGCCTGATACTTAAGGTCCTTCTCGTGACACTGAGCGACACGTTATAGACTGAAATACTATATTATAATATATTAATATTGTCAATACTATTTCATACTTAATACAGCCAACTGGCGATATGCACTATGGATTTGACGCGACTCTTCCTGGACTAAAGTCGTATCGCCACGTTATAAGCCGCATTCTCTATCGTCTGCTGCCGAGTGATGCGGCCGTTTGTAATGTACGGATACGGATCTTTAAGCTTGGCGCCGTATTCTTGTTGTACTAGGGTGCCCATATCTGGGTACTCCGACGGCACCCTGTCGAGCATGTCTTTTGGAAACTCGATATCTAGGTCTATGCCAACTCTCGGTTCGCTGCCAGCTTTTTCAATAATGACCACGTTGCAGCCAAACACCTGGTGTTTAGGGTGCGCTTGATGTAAGCCGCTTTCTACTGTCGCATAGTAATCTGCCGCTACACCAAGGGATTTGAGATTCTCGTGGCGGTTCGTCGCACCATCATACGACTCCTCTATAGACATAGGCTGTTCTTCGACACCAGTCTCAACTTTTTTGCCATCCATACGCACCCGAATACCCGCGCGGCGCATCGCCCGACTAATGGCCGCGTGCTTGATGGGGCTTTCGGTGCTCATGTACACCAACGGCAACGTCGCCACATGCGTATCGATACTATCTACATTTCCATCTAACACAATCGGATATACGCCTCGAATCTCATCAGTGTAGCTAAGGTTTGGGATAGGTTTTAGTACAAATATCTCAAGGCCTTGTGCGTAGGCATGCGCAATCTCCATCAGTGTATTACCGCCGATATAGTTCTCTACTCCGTTTTTGTCGTAATTTACTACTAAAATAGCGTCAGAAGTATCTATCTTCGCGAAGTGTTCATCTATAAGCACGCGCCTCAGTGCAGCATCTTCATCGAGTTTGTTGCCGTGCGCATGCCCCTCTACAATATTCGGCTTCTCTACCTCGTAACCACGGGCTTCGAGCTGCTGTGCAATAGTTGTCATTTCCTCGTGGAACTTCATAGATCCGCATAATGTTATTTTCATGTCATCTCCAATATAAAAAGGCGTAGCGGATAGTATCTGCTACGCCTAGTTGTAAAAATACGTACGGCGGCGCTAGCTTTTGCCGGCATTCACTTCATAACTTGTATTGGTGCTTTCAAAGAAATTCACCAGCTCAAGCGTATCGTTTGCCGCAGCCATCCATTTGGCTGGGTTCGACACTTTGTAGTGTGCTTCAAACCCGAGCTCTTCGAGGCGGCGATCTGTCAGGTAGCGTACATACTGGTTCACGTAATCTGCATTGAGACCTAAAATACCTTTTGGCAGTAGATCGCGATTGTACTGCTCTTCCATCTCTACCGCGTCGAGAATCATTTGTTTTATTTCTGCGGCAAACTCTGGTGTTTGCAGATCTTCGTTTTCTTCGAGCGTCGTAAGTATCAGGTTGATGCCGAACTTAAGGTGCAAGCTTTCGTCGCGGATGATCCAGTCCATCAGGCTGCCAAAGTTGCGTAGTAAGTTGCGCTGACGGAAACTGAGCGCCACCATGAAGCCACTGTAGAACCAGATGCCTTCGAGGATGATATTGTAGGCAATCAAGTTTTTAACAAAATCTTTTTTACCTTCGGTAGTAGTAATATCGAGAGTTTCTTCGGTCATGCGCTTGATGTACTTTGTTTCGAACGCTTCTTTGGCGGCCATGCTTGGCACGTCGACATGCGCAGAGTAGGCTTTTTCGCGGTCGATAGGAAACGTCTCGAGCACATATTCAAAGCTCATGCAGTGGTTTGCCTCTTCCCACATTTGCTTGGCTAAGTACAAGTGACACTCAGCGGCGTTGACGTATGGATATACACCAAACGCAAGTGCCTTGTTGACCAGCAGCTCATTCGGGTTGAAGTAACTCATAAGGAACTCAAGCGCGTGTCGCTCTTCGTCGCTCATCTTTTTCCAGTCGGCTAAGTCTTGGCCAAGCTGGATTTCATTTGGAAACCAGGTGTTTGCTACCGCCTGATCGTATAGCTCCATTGCCCATGGATAATGGACTGGTTTGAGTAATAATCCATCTTGGATTCCTGTGCCGAGTATTCCTGCCATTATGCTACCTCCTGTTGGTTAGGGTTTTGACGCATCGTGTCGAGTATCGCTAAATGTGCGCGAACGTCCTCAAACACTTTCGGGTCACGACGCTTCAGCTCTTTTTCTTGTAGTTCGAGTGACTCTTCGAGTTCAGATACTACAACGCCAGGCTCTCCACTATACAAATTTTGGTGCGTCTCGATATAGGCCGACACTTGTGGTTTTCTGAGCAAGGGGCTGATGTGCGTGTCGCCATACGTGTCGTCTACAGAGCCGAGCAATTTATTCTCAAAAGCCACTTCTACTCACACCCGTCGCAGATAGTTAACGAGGCTGGGTCTATTGGCGCTGCCGCCGTGCCACTTGCCGCTGCGGCTGCGTCGGCCTGTACTTGCATATCAGACATTGCGGCGTCGATTGCTGCCAATTTTTCTTCTAGTGTCATGTCTTGTGTGATGATTTGTGATGCGTTCATTTTTTTATCCCCCTAATTGTTGTTATGATTTTGCGAATCCGAATCCGACTTTGCGAGCGCCTGATTTTTTGGCCATTTCATCGGTTTTATTTACTTTTGTCGTACTTTGCTCTGCCTGATGCCGTGGTTTTACGTGCAAATAGTACGTTGTCTTGAGCCCGCGCTTCCATGCTTCCATGTATATCTTTTCGTACTCATCGATATCGCGTGTCTCAAGATACATATTGCGGCTAATTGCTTGGTCTACCCATTTTTGTGCACGAGCCGCTACTTCTATAAACGCGTATGGGCTCAGCTGGAAACTCGTCTTGTATACATCTTTGATTGCTTGTGGAATTGCATCAATAGTTTGTACATCACCCTGATTTGCCAACACTTCGTCTTTTACTTGATCCCACAAGTCGAGTGCCTTGAGCTTGCGAATCATGTTGTGATTCACTTCCAGAAACTTGCCGTTGAGTGTGGCCCGAGAGAAGATTTGTGCGAATTGTGGGTCGATACCAGGCGTGGTACCAGACACGTGCGCGTTGTTGGCTGTTGGTGCGATTGCCATGAGTGTGGCGTTGCGCATGCCTTTTTTCACCTTAGCGCGCAAACTTTCCCAATCGAGTTTGTGTTTGCGGGTAATCTTAACTTTGACTTTGCGATCTTTTTCAAGAATATCGAGTGTGTCGACAGGGAGCAATCCCTTACTCCAACCACTACCCTTGAAATTGGTATAGCTGCCACGTTCGGCCGCTAGGTCGGCGCTAGCATCGATGGAATGATAGCTAATGAATTCGAGTAGCTGGTCCATTAAGTCAAATGCTTCTTCTGAGTCATAACTGTATTCAAGCTTCTCTATGACATCGGTAAAGCCCATCACGCCCAGCCCGACGGCACGATTTTGCGAGTTGGAGTTCATAGCCTGAGGAATCGGTGTGTTAGTAAGATCGCACAGATTGTCGAGTTGGCGAATTGAGCTGCGAACCGCTTTTTCGAGGCGCTCCCAGTCCCAAGTGTTGTCTTCGCGCAGGTGGACACTGAGGTTGATGCTACTGAGATTACACACTGCCGTGTTGTCTTTGTCTTGTGGCAAAGTGATTTCTGTACAGAGGTTGCTGTGATGAATGGTACCAGTGTTGTTGTTGAGCGCACGCACGTTTTGGGTATCCTTCCAAGTAAGCCATGGGTGGCTAGTGGCCTGCAACTGCGTGAGAATTTGACGGAATTGTTGGCGAGCTGGTAACTTGGCGTAGTCGCGCATCTCACCTTTATCTGCCATCTTGACATACTCTTTGTAGCGGGCGCTAAATTCACTACCGTAGAGCTCTACTAGGTCAGGTGTTGCCGCTGGGTCGAACAGGTACCAATCTTGGTCTTTTTCGACGCGCTTCATAAATTCGTCACTCAGCACTACCGAGGTATTGGCGATACGAGTACGCAAGTACGGGTCGCCTGAGTTTTGCTTGAGGTCGAGGAACTGCGGAAAATTGAGGTGCCAGTTTTCCATGAAAATTGCCGCTGCGCCTTGTTTTTTGCCTTTTCGGCTGACAGCGAACAGTGCAGTGTCGATCATTTTAATGAACGGGATTGGGCCGGTACTTTCGGTGTTCGTAGTGTGTACAGGACTGCCAGATGCACGAAGCTTAGTAATGCCGATACCGATACCGCCGGTTCCTTTGGCGATCCACATAGTGTCGCGCACACCACGGGCAATAGCCTCCATATCATCTTCGATATCAAAGAGGAAACAATTCGATAACTGAGGGAACGATCCGCCGGCATTGATGCGCGTGCTGCCGGCTGGGTTTGAATCGAGCTTAGAAATGTATTCGTAAAATTCAAGTGCGATGTCGGTAGGTTTTTCTTCACAGAGGCTCAAACCCATAGCAATACGCATAGCAGTATACTGTGGTACCTCGAGTGGCACACGAACACCATTTTTACGCAGACTGTAGCGGTTGCGACGCGTCACGACGCCGAGATAGCGCATAAGGTTGTCGCGGTCTGGATCAAGTGCAGCGGCGAGCTTTTTGTGGTCAAAGAATTTTGTGTCTGCCATTCGTGCGTCGAGTAAGCCGTCTTTAACCGCTTGTTTTAGATACGCCAGAAAATGTTTTTCATGGAGTGCCTTGAGTTCTTTTGATGACTCATAGTCTCCGAGAATGTTCTTGTAATCATTCTTGAGTTGTAGGCGCGCAGCGATGACATCGAAGTCTGGGTCGTCTTTGACGTTCTGCAGAGCCGTATGAATCACTGCTTCGTCGAGCTGTTCAGTTGTGATGCCATCAAATAATGTCAGCTGTAGTTCGCTCGCTACCTGTACGACCTTGCTAATTTGATCTGGCAAACCTTCGCTTGCGGCGACCAATGCAAGATTGATCTTATTGGCGTCAAATGGTTCGCGAGTGCCGTCGCGCTTGACCACATGAATTCCGTTCATCTTATACCCCTTGGCTACGTATATTACGTGTTTTTATTGTCTACCCTCCCCGTGCAAAAAGTCTCTCACCTCTTTTCCTCACGGACGCAACAAAGAATAACGACGTAGCCGTCTGCGTTAGTCTTGTTGCAAAATGTTTATTTTATGACCTACTACATATGTAGTGTCTACTTACGATATTAAACCCTATATATGTGGGTTTCAAGCCTTTTATGCAATTTTGTGGGCGTAATTTTCACCACACAAATATTCGCCCCTGTTATATGTATCCTAGTGTTGTGTCTTATTTTACAACGCTATATATAGCGTTTATGCTGCACACTTCTGACGTGTATATTCCGCAGGAGCAAAATCATCTGTAAACGGCGCAACGCTTGCCACAGAAGATTTCTTGTAGCCCATATATTGTGGCAAATTATCGCCGTACACACCCACCATATTATGCGCAGCATCAACGGGCATAGCCGACCTCGGCTTCAGCAGGTGCTGCGAAAGAACCTGTCGATATGGCGCTTCGAGCGCTTGTAACAGGCCTCGGCAGTCGCCCAGCTCACCAGCGATCATATTTACCATCACTACACCGCCTGGTCGCAGCATGCGCGAAATTGCCTCACCATACTCGCGTGTCATAAACGCAAACGGCACGTCGGTACCGCTATATACATCTACCAGAATAATATCGTATTGTTTATCCGCACTATTACTGTAGGTGCGCGCATCTTCGAATATAAGTTTGACGTTGCCTGGGTCGTCGTACGCGAAGTGTTCGCGCGCAATATCAGCGAGTGCAGGATCTATCTCTACAGTATCTATCTGGCTTTGGGGATATGTATCGGCAAGATAACGAGGCAACGTAAATGTGCCGCCGCCCAACATAAGTATGTCTTGTCTCTTTGGCGTCTGCGCTATCAAATCGGCCATTTGCTGTGCATACCAAAATACTAGTTCGTCTGGGTCTTTCGTATTTATACCAGATTGAACACCATACGGATCCGTCGATAAGCCACGCAATCGTTTCCCATCACGTATCCATTCAAAGACGCTGTAATTTGCGCTCGGCGTGTCTATCTGAATTGCGTTAGTGAACGTTGGCGCGAATATAACAAGGTAGAGTGAAGCGGCGGCGACAACCCCGTGCGAGCGGCGCCACGTAACATGTAAGTACAACGTTGACACCAGTAGTATTGCGACCAAGATGATAAAAATATCTCGCGACCCAACGTAGCTAAACAGAAAGAATCCTGTCGCAAAGGTACCCACGATACCACCAATGGAGTTCCAGGCGCTGAGATTTGCGACAGCCGAGCCAGATGTCTTGAGCGAAGTAACATTGAGCTTGGCAAGATACGGGCTAATCATGCCGAGAAGGAAACTTGCTGGCGCAAATAATACACCAGACGCAACTACGGCCTGCAAGCGAGAGTCAAAGCCAGCTTGTGCGAGCCACGGCAGAAACAGTGGATACATCAATACGGCGACCGCTACCAAACC
>LCPR01000028.1 GCA_001003725.1 Candidatus Saccharibacteria bacterium GW2011_GWC2_48_9 | reverse complement strand
GAGAAGATCTACCCCTAGTACGAGAGGACCGGGGCGGACGAACCTCTGGTGTATCGATTGTGGCCACCTGCTGCATTGTCGAGTAGCTACGTTCGGAATGGATAAGCGCTGAAAGCATATTAAGCGCGAAGCCAACTTCAAGATTAGATTTCCCTATGAGGACACTGATAGACGATCAGTTTGATAGGTGCAAGGTGGAAGCATAGTAATATGTGTAGCTGAAGCATACTAACAGTCCCATTGCCTTTTTATGTCCTTGTCACTACTGTTTATGCTTGCATAAACAATGGTGGCGAGGTAGACTTAACTAGTAATTGGTGTAAAGCAACACCAAGAGTCAATTTAAAAACTCATTTCAAGCACTCGTGTCCGTTACGGACATCGAAGCAAGAATATTTTCTTACAATCATTTATTCTTATCATAAGACTACAGATTTAAAACGAAAATACCTTACTTCGGTGCCCATGGCGATGAGGAAACACCTGTTCCCATTCCGAACACAGAAGTTAAGCTCATCAGCGGCGATTATACTGCGCAAGTGGGAAACTAGCACGGTGCCGAATTATACAATAACCCATCCGAACAGGATGGGTTTTGTCTTTTATACGAGATTTTTCGCCAGTCAGGTGCTCATGCTACAATGGGTATAACCCTTATGGTCATTATCAACAACATCAACAATCAATTAGCAAAACTGCGCCGCATTCCACTGTGGTACTACTTGGGCGCAATCGGTTGTTTGTTGGTGGTGTGGTATGTGCTTTCATTTGTAGTTAAGCATCCAGTAGAATTTAGCTACGCTAACGCGACCTGTACCAATAGGCTGACAGTTTTGCCGCAGCTACACAAAAGCTCTACTAAAGCACCGTTTGACATCAAGCTAGATCAAGGCATCGATTGGCTCTATGCGACACGGGCATGTGTTGAGCCGACTAAGCAACCTGAGCCTGGAACACAATATGTGTCGGTCGCGCCACTGGGTGGTCTCCTGTTTCGGCAGCAGTTCGCGATCGATGTACCAAAAGCACCCGCGGTTGACACGAAGATATTTGATAAGCCTCTCTCGGTAACGCAAGCGGCAACAATCCCGCTTGATGATCAAGATGACACCCATGAGTATCGTCTTGAAGTTGCTACTAAGAATGTGATCTGCACCCCTAAGAAAAAAACGCTTGCGTGTGACGTATCTTCACTAGAGCTTGCTCAAGGAAAAAAATATCCACTTACGCTCATTCGCGCGTTTAAAGATACCAAAAAAACGTTGGTAAAGAAAACTATTACAACGTTGCCAGCCGTTACACTAAAGCAATCATCTATTCAGCCAGGTGAAGTGGTGTACGCCAAGCCAAAAGAGTTTACCATGACAATGGATAAATCGCTTGTACGCGTAAAGGCAGAGCTTGTAGCGCAAGGCGATACAAAGAAAAAGCTACCGATCGAGATGACAGTTGATGAGGATGCAGGCACCATACGGGTGCGTACGGACGAAGAATTAGAGCGAAACCGAGCGTTCGAGCTGCGCCTCACTAGCGCAGAGGCACAAGATGGAAGTGGCCTTGATGGAGTGGTGAATATACCATTTCGAACCAGTGGTGGGCCAGAGCCGAGTGATGTGAGTGCCCGTGGCAACGATGTAGATCCGGGGTCTACCGCTGTCATAACGTTCGACCAAGAGATCTCGCAGGAGCAGGATATCGCAAAGTACGTAAAGGTGACGGGTGCCGAGGCACAGATATCACGTACGGCAAATCAGCTCAATATCGCACTGGTGAATGCCCCGAAATGTGCAGATATCACTATTGCTATCGAAAAAGGCTTTACGAGTAAGTACGACATACCAAGAGAAAAGTCGTGGCAGCATTCGTTTCGCACAAAGTGCTATACGCTCTCGACTATAGGATACTCGACCAACGGTCGTCCAATCACTGCATATCATTTTGGCAACGGTGGTGAAGCAATATTGTTTGTTGGCGGTATTCACGGTAGCGAGCAGAGTTCAAGCTTAATACTACATGACCTTATCGATGACTTGAATGTGAACGCAAAAGATATTCCCGCGAGTCGACAAATTGTTGTGGTACCAACGCTCAACCCCGACGGGTATGCGGCGGGTGCACGTAATAACGCAAATAATGTTAATCTTAATCGTAATTTTGCCACAAACGACTGGCAGACCGACCTTCTTGATACGAATGGCGAAGTCAAAGGTGGTGGCGGGCCGGAGCCAATGTCTGAGCCGGAAACGAGGGCAATCGCTGCTTTGTCTAGCCAGTTGCAGCCACGCTTCGTGCTTTCGTACCATGCCGTGGGTAGTGTTGTCATAGGTAACCTTGCGGGTGACGCCAACTCGCAGGCGGCGAGTTACGCAGCAACGGTGGGGTATAGCAATGGCACCGGTCGTGATGCTGAAATATTTGATTATGCAATCTCCGGTACTTATGACGACTGGCTTGCGCAAAAACTCGGTGTTGGTAGCATGATTGTGGAACTAGGTAGCTATACGTATCGCAATTATTCACACCATAAGCCTGCGATGTGGCGGGTTATAACAAACTAAATGATTACTGTGTACTCATAGTATGTGCATGGTATGTCAGGTAGTATATGGGACAACCGCAGGTGCAACGTTGTTTGCGACCGCAGCTACGCCTGTTCTGCAGACTAGCCAATTAAATAGTCTTCAGAAGCTACCCGACACGGTGGCAGAGTTCGCTGTACCGACTTTTGAGCGGCCGGCGTGGTATAAAAAACAAGTTGCCGATGAGAAGAAGGCGCAAGAAATAGCGCAATCAAATGCACGTAAGGCGACTCAGGCTGCGACTGGTCGCATCGTAACATACTCGTTATCAACCGCGGGTGCAACGAGCTCTGATCTCGGTGAGTTCTCTTCGCAGGTCAATCAGACGCTCAACGATGCCCGCGGATGGGCTCGGATGGGTATCGGCTTTCAAGAGGTGGCTTCTGGCGGTGACTTCAATCTCGTATTGAGTGAGGCATCACAGGTACCGACGTTTTCTTCAGCATGTAGCGTGGAATGGAGTTGTCGGGTTGGGGTATCAGTGATAATTAATGATGCTCGCTGGACAGGTGCAAGCGCCGCATGGAATGCGTCAGGCGGTTCATTGCGCGACTATAGGCATATGGTTGTTAACCACGAGGTTGGCCACTGGCTTGGCCACGGGCACCTGAACTGTACGGGGGCAGGACAAGTCGCACCGGTTATGCAACAGCAGTCGATTGACTTACAGGGTTGTACCTTTAACCCATGGCCACTCGAGAGCGAATTGTGGTCTTCGCAGCTGGGTATCCAATGATCAAGCGTACTGCGGCAGGAGGTGAAGCTATGTATCGGCGGGTCATCGCGTCTTGCAAGAGGCACCCTTGGCGTGCGCTGAGTGTGACTGGCGCAGTGCTACTACTGATACTGAGCGGCGTGTATGTTTGGTATAGTATCAACATCTGGGGAAACCTCGCCAGCGATGCGCAGAGTGAACGCAAAATTATTAGAAGCAAGCTGATGAATATTCACTCGCAGGACCAGCCACTTGAGTCGATTAAGACACTGGCCGAATCTGTCCACGCTGACACAAAACATTTTTGTGATGTGTCAGCGCTAGTCTCGTGGCATCGGCATTCCTTCGATGCGGCAAAAGTTGCACACAAAGAGTGCGTAACTCATCAGCGTAAGATTGGCGCTGTCAGTGAGTCGCTTCGCGATATCACGTATCGTATCGACCGTGAGCTAGCTTTCGAGGCGCATATAGCCTCGCATCAGGGAAAACTAAACAACACTGAAGCTAGTGACTATGCGTTGCACAAAAAAACATGGCAGGAATTTATTGACCTAACACAAAAGTTAAAAGTAGACTCGTCGCTCGAAGCAGCCAAGAAAGCAGCTATCTCGTCGTCTACGTTCATCGTTGCGTCATATGATCAGCTCATAGCTGCCGATAAAGCCGAAAAACGCGCCGAGTTCGACGCCGCAGCTGCCGACGTGCAAAAAGGTTTCTCTATGCTGGGCGAGATTCAAAACCTCTCGGTGGAAAGTTATGCGAAACTAGTCGATACTGCACAGAGTACGGCAAGTACACTCTAGCGTATGGTGTTTCTAGAGTAGTGTAGTTTAGTTTGTCATTTAACAATAAAAAACGACCTGTATCGCAGAGCAGGTCGTTTTTTGTGGTGGATTGTATAAGTGTTTGTATACATCCTAACAGGTGCCACTGTTAGTTCATCGCTGAACTAATATTCATCATATCGCACCATATGCATAAGTGCAATAGTTTCTTTGTCATAAAAATGCTTATTGTAAACGTTGACAAAAAGCTCAAGCTATGTTATATTTATTTCATACACATATCACGTGTGAGGTATAAACGAGGGTTTTCACGGCATTTGCCATGTGGAAACCTTTTAATTTATGAGGAGAACTACCAGCAATGGCGGGAACTAAGATCGGTGGCACTAAAGCTGCTTCAACCAACAAGACTAAACATGGTAAAGATTTCTACGCACGAATTGGTGCGATGGGTGGCAAAAAAGGCCGTACAGGTGGTTTTGCCGCTAACCCAGAGCTTGCACGTATCGCAGGCGCAAAAGGTGGACGCATTTCACGTCGTCGCAAAAAAGATGCAGCAACACAAGCTGACTTCGAACTGGCTGCATAGATAGTACGAACTCCAGTCAAATAAGAACCTCCGATACGGGAGGTTCTTATCGTGAGCTGATAACTCTTCGAATCCCCACATCAATGCCGATATTGGTTTGCCAAGAACTGCCACAGTGCGGGCAGCAATAATTATGTTTCTGGCGCTCAAAGCCATTACTTTGGCAGTGAGGACAGGTGCTTTTACTGTGAATCCAATCGCGGTACGTGTCGAGTTGTGTTTCGATGAAGGTGGGGTCTATAGTGATAGAGTATTGCGGGGCAAGTTGCTCTACTGCGTAGCTCCATGCCTCGCGCTCGATATCAAGTAGCTCGATATCGCGTACGTAGCGATGATGATTGAGCGCGGCATGTGACGTCTCATGTAACAGTACCCAGTCTGCGTGCCGTTCTTTTGGGTCGTAGTAGACGGTTTGCGTATCTGGTGACCAATGCGCACGCGGTCCTTCTGCGAAGGTCATGTCCGGAAATTTACTCTCGAGATTTTTGATGAGCGAGGACATCGCAAGCATAGTAGTAACCTCCGTAGATGACTGCATGTTCAGGATGCTGCGCCTGTAATAGGGTGGGCCGAGTGATATGAGCGGGCAAGCGTTCATCGAGTAGGGCGGCAAGTTGCGTCGCATAGCGATCAAAATACGTGCCGACGCTACCACCAAAAATAATTACATCCGGCTGTGTAATAGGAATAACAGCAAGAAAGCCTCGACTGATGCGATCTGCTATATGGTTCCAAGCGCGTTTGCTGGTGATGTCTCGTGCAAACTTGCCGTACGTTTCTTTAATAGCGCGGCCACTAGCAAAACTCTCCCACTCGCGTACTTTCCCGTCGTACTCAACGAGGGCATGGCCGCCTTCACTTTTCTCGAGTCCGGGGTCTATTTTACCTTTTGAGATGAAACCAGTGCCTATGCCAGTACTAATGGTGGTATAAAGCGCGAAGTCGGGCGTAGGACTCAATAGTCGAGCTTCGGCAAGTCCGGCGAGATTTGCATCATTTTCTACATAAATCGGTGCGCCGCCGAGTACTTTGCCGAGAGCGGTGCGGACGTCGAAGTTTTTCCAACCGAGATTTGGGCACCAGCGTGCGATATGGTCATCGATAATGCCGGGTAGTGCAATAACTATAATATCTACTTTTTTGCTGCCATATTCGCTCTCTAGGGCCTGCCTGAGAAGTTGGGTGTATTTGACCGGGTCGCGAGGAGTTGGATAGACAATCTGCTTGCCAATTTTGCCGCTTTTCGTAAACGACGATATAAGTGTTTTTGTTCCCCCAGTGTCCACCGTAACAATCATATATCTTAGTGTAGCATAAAATTCTACCAAGAATAGCGTGCTAAATCTTGCATATTAAAGAAAAATAGAGTATAATATGCGTTAAGTACACGGTAATAGTGTGAGAGGTGAGAAAATGTATACAGCAGAGCGTCGATCCGGTTCCATTGTCATCTACGTCATAGTCGGCGTATTGCTTGCTGCATTGGCAGTAGGTGCTGTTATTGTTGCGCAGCATCGCGGCAGTCAACAGATTGCAAGTCGCCCTGCTGGTGAACCAACGCAGCAGCGCGATGAGGCTCCTACTGAAGAAAACACTACCGACGAGGACGAAGAGCAGGCTGAAAAAGAAGCTGCCGAGAAGAAGGCTGCCGATGAAAAAGCCGCCCAAGAAGAGGCGGAGGCCGAAAAACGTGCTGAGCAAAAACGTATCGCCGAGGAAGAAGCTGCAAAAAAAGAAGCTGAATCTGAGGCGAGTGATGCGCCAGAACAGGATCAATCTGGCCCTATGGCTCAGGCTGGCGGACCACAGACTGCGTCAAATCTCCCTACAACCGGCCCAGTTGAGGATACACTCGGTATGGTGGTCGGGATGGTCGCAATATTCGGTGCCGGCTACTTTTACTACCACGCCACACGCCGCAGCTAACTAACTCCTTTCATCACTTTGACTTGAGGCGTCTCTTGAGGTACAATAGATGATAACCTTAGGGCATCTCTCGACGAGATAGTTCCTCAAGTAATAATAACGTTAATGAAGGAGTCTTAATGCTCCGTGGCACTCATCTACGAGTTCCCGGTACATTAAATCAAGTCTATGGCACAAGCCACAATTACAATGGACGAACTGCTCGCTGGCGCTGACGCTGGTGCAAAGCAGCTCACAGTCGGTGAAGTAACTACCGGCACAGTTTTAAGTATTAAAAAGCACGAAGTATTGATCGACCTCGGTGCTCAAGGAGTTGGCTATGTGCCACGTCGTGAAGTAGGTTTCTCTCGAAATCTCGCTGAAGGCGACGAAGTGACCGCAAGTATCGTTGATACCGAGCTCGATAACGGCATGTCTTTGTTGAGTCTACGCAAAGCAGCCAAAGATCGCGGTTGGGAGGAAGTTGCTGTCAAAATGGATGCTGGTGAGATTATCGAAGTTGCGCCATACGACGCTAACCGCGGTGGTCTTCTGGTTGAATACGAAGGCGTTCGTGGATTCCTCCCTGTTTCACAGCTATCTGCTGAGCACTATCCACGTGTCGGCAGCAGCGATAAAGATGAAATCTTGCAACGCCTTAATGTACTGGTAAGTAAAACACTTAAAGTTCGTATCCTCGATGCAGACCGCAAAGCGAATAAGTTGATCTTCTCAGAAAAAGAAGCAGTCAAAGATGGCCTTGCTGCACGATTTGAAAAACTTGCTATTGGTGACACTGTGACTGGCGTCGTGACTGGTGTTGTCGACTACGGTGCGTTTGTGAACGTAGATGGTATCGAAGGTCTTATTCACATCTCAGAAATTAGCTGGGAGCGTGTCAATAATCCAGGCGACTACGTAAAAGTTGGTAAAACGATAGAAGCAAAGATTATTGCAATCGATAAAGATCGCTTGAGCTTGAGCATGAAACAATTGACACAAGACCCATGGTTGACTGAAGTTGATAAATTCAGTAAGGGGGACAAGGTAGAAGGAACTGTGACACGTATCACGCCATTTGGTGCATTCGTACAGATCAGCCCAGCTATCGAGGCACTTGTGCACATTTCTGAACTCGGTGGCGGAAGCGACGCTGATCCAGAAAAAGTCTTTACCCTCAACGAGCGAAAAGACTTCGTGATCCTCGATATCGACAAAGATAATCGCAAGATCTCACTTAGCCTCGGCGACAAGAAAACAAAATAATCAGCCGTAAGCTGCACGGTTTTCCGTGCGCCCCAAAAGAGTAGATTACTCGGCAGAAAGGAATATTATGAGTCAAGAAAAAATCGTCAATATCGGTGATTCTATCACAGTAGGCGAACTTGCGGAGACTCTCAACCTGCCAGTAACTACTCTGGTTGGCGAGCTGTTCAAGAATGGTATTGCTGCGACAATCAATCAGCGCATTGATTTCGAAACAGCAACTATCATTGTTGAAGAACTCGGCATTGACGCACAGCTTGCGCGCAAATCAGATAGCGACGGCGATGCAAAAATTGCTCGTCCCGCATATGAGATGACAGAAAATGCTTCTGAACGACCTCCAATTGTCGCGGTGATGGGTCATGTGGACCACGGTAAAACAAGCCTCCTAGATTCAATCTTAGACAACAAGACTGCTGAAGGCGAAGCCGGCGGTATTACGCAGCATATTAGCGCGTATCAAACAATCAAAAACAACCGACCCATTACATTGCTCGACACGCCTGGGCATGAAGCCTTTGCAGCGCTTCGTCAGCACGGCGCTGTGCTCACTGACGTAGTTATTATTGTCGTGGCGGCAGACGATGGGGTGAAGCCGCAGACAATCGAAGCGATTCGTTTTGCTAGGAACGCCAACGCAAAAATTATCGTTGCCATCAACAAGATGGACAAAGAAACAGCGAACCCGCAGCTCGTAAAAACGCAGCTCGCAAGTGAGCACAACCTCAATCCAGAAGAGTGGGGTGGCGACACTATTATGGTAGAGGTAAGCGCTAAGACGGGTAAGGGTATTGATAAACTGCTCGAAACAGTGCTGCTTGTAGCTGATGTAGAAGAGCTGAAAGCAGACACCGATGTGCCGGCTCAAGGACTTGTTATAGAGGCGCATATGGAAACGGGTAAAGGTTTATCGTCGCAGGGACAAGTTATGGTAAGGTCCGCACACTGCTTGACTATAGGGCTGGCGTCATTAAGGCTGCTGGACCTTCAGCACCTGTTACTGTGACAGGTTTTAAGGAGCTTCCTCAGTTCGGCGACACCTTTGCAGTTGTTAAAAACGAGAAGGTCGCTCGTCAATTAGTTGAAAAAGCGCGCATTGAACGCGAAAAAGCAGCAGCAAGCACAAATGTGACGGGTGCCGATTTGCTCAAGATGATGTCGCAGAAGCAAGATGCCGAAGCATTTAATGTGATTGTTAAAGCCGATGTACAGGGCTCGCTTACTTCTGTGATGGATAGTCTGCGTCTCGTCGATACTGGAGGTGCCGTGACACTTCGTATTATCGGTAGTGGCGTAGGTAATATATCAGAAAATGACGTGCGTCTGGCGGCGAATGAACACACTATCATCTATGGTTTTAATATAGACTTGCCTCCTGCGGTCAAGCAGCTTGCCGCACGTGACAAGGTACAAGTTCGCCTCTACAAGGTCATTTACGAGCTACTCGATGACGCGCGCGAATCTATGGAATCTCTTCTTGCGCCAGAAGTAGTCGAGACACAAGTGGGTACACTCACGATCAAGGGCGTGTTCCATACATCGAAGACTGAAATCATTGCTGGCGGAGAAGTGACCAGCGGTAAGGTTACCGCAGGGCTGCTTGTCCGTGCAACCCGTGGTGCTGAGGTTGTGGCTGAGATGGAACTAGAGAAGGTTCAACGTCAACAGCAAGAGGTTAAAGAAGTATTTGAAGGTGATATGTGTGGATTAAGTCTTAAGACGACAAAGAAGATACAGCTTGAAGAGGGCGATAAGCTCGAATTCTTTACCCGAGCACTCGTGAAGCGCACCCTTGGTTAAGTAGGGGGCGTAAGTTCAATTGGAAAATCATTACCCCGTCCTATATAATAGGCGGTAGAACCTATATAAGGAGACCGTATGTTTCAGCTAGATGACAAATTTCTGCAAGATGTTGGATTAGATCAGTTGCCAGCAGATCAGAAGCAAGCATTTCTTGAGCAAGTATATTCTTCTCTTGAAGAACGCGTAGGTATCCGCCTTAGCGAAGGCCTGAGCGATGCGCAACTAGAAGAATTTGAAGGTATTATCGACCGTAAGATGGAGAAGGTTGACGCGTGGCTTGCCGTGTATTCGCCTGAGTATACTGCCGAACCAATTTTTCAACGTATTCAGCAAGCAACAAATTTGCAGATAAACGACCCTGGACTTAAATCAGAATTTGCCGCAACAAAATGGCTTGAAGTTAACCGTCCGAACTACCGCGATGTTGTCGCACAGGTTATGAATGAACTTAAATCTGAGATCATGCAAAACCGTGATGCTATCCTAGGCACAATTGCACAACCACCGCAACAACCTCCCGCTAGCCAACAGCCGCCAATGGCTGCTTAGAGTCCTAGTTTATTGCTATAGCCAGCGAGAAATGCCCCGATGGGCATTTCTTTTTTGCCTATTGGCTTAAGCCTATCGATACTCAAAGAGGCTTTTTTTGTAGCAACTACAAGCGACGGTGTCTCCTCATTTCGTAGCACTGAGAGCGTGCCGGGCGCACCATTTTCTGATGCGACCAGGTGAGTAGCGGTAATAATCACCTCGATACCACCAATCGCCGCACGGCACTGTGGCCAATCTGAATAGGCGCGCACCTTGCGCTCGATCTGTTCGGCTGTGTGTCGTTGCCAGTCAATTTGCCCATCTTCTTTCGTGATGAGTGCGCAGTAGGAAGCGCTATCGCTGTCTTGCGGAACTGCAGGGAGGGTTCCGTCGAGTATTTGCGGCAAGCAGCTTGCGAGCAATTCTGCACCGCGCGCTCCCAGCGACTCGTATAATTCGGGGGCAGTTTCGTTACCCTGTAAAGGGATAGTCTCCTTTAGGTATACCGGGCCAGCATCCATGGCTGCGCTTAGCTGCATGATACTGATGCCCGTTTCACTGTCGCCATTTAGTACGGCTGTTTCGATGGGTGAGGGTCCTCGGTATTTCGGTAAAAGAGAAGGATGAAGGTTGATAATACCGGGGGTGAAGAGGTCTATTATAGATTGAGGAATAATCTTGCCGTAGCTGACCAGCACGCCAACAGGGTTATCGAACGCCGAGATATCACTAGCAATATCGCTAAGCTTCCTTGGCTGCCACACCGGAATACCGTGTGCTTCGCCGAGAAGCTTGACCTGGGGAGGCACGAGTTCTTTGCCTCTACCGCGACGAGTGTCGGGCTTGGTAATGATCGCACCTATAGAATAGTTTTTGCGTATGAGTTCCTCGAGCGTAGTGGCGCTAAAATCTTCAGTTCCAAAGAATAGGATTGTCTTTGATGTGTGTGTCATAGTCTAATGGCTCCAGTTCACCGTTTTCATCGAGGTGATAAAACGCTTTCGGGTTATCTTGAATGTGGTCTATAAATACGATACCGTTGGTGTGGTCTATTTCGTGCTGCAAGACACGTGCGAGAAAACCCTCTGCCTTTAATCGCACTTCATTGCCATCGATATCGAGCGCCTTTACACGCACTTTGGAGTGACGAGGCACCCTGCCGTAGACTTCTTTTACGCTCAGGCATCCCTCGTAATCATCTATAACTTCACCTTCGTATTTGACGATTTCTGGATTGATGAGAGCAGTAAACTCTTTGTTGTCTTTGTGGTCAAAATCGCTTCGTACGACAACCACGCGTTCCAGGTGGTCCACTTGCACGGCTGCAATCGCGGCACTGATCTCGTGTGGACGTGACATCTCCCAATCTAGAGCAGCCTCTGTGATATCGGCGACTAATTGGCGGGTATCATCGGTCACTACGTGCACGCGAAGAGACTTCTGCCGCAAGTGTGGGTTGGGAAGTGCAATAACATTCTCTTTTTTCATGTATTTTTATTGTACGATAAGATGTAGAAAAATAACAGTGGTGAAGATTCTAGTTGCCGAATTTACTGGTAACTGTCTTTACGGCACTATCTGCTTCGCTGTACCAGCGAATAACATAGCGTGTACAGGGCTGAGTGCTGGTGCAAAGTGTACCACCTACATTCTCGTACGTCGCGAGACTGTAGGTGGAGGTTGTCGGTGTGGTGTTCCAAACCCAAGAAAATGTACTGCCCGACGGTGCTTTGAGTCCGGCAGGTGGGATGCGGAGTGTCGTATCATAAAACGTCGGTACGTTCGCTAACTCGCTTGCTGTGAGCGCGGGGTAGCGTCCGCGCTGTTCGTAGAAGTTTTCGAGCGCGACTTTCATGGTTTCAACATCGGCAAGCCGCTCCTCGTCTCTTGAACGAACTTGTAGTCCGACATAGCTTACCGTTGCGATGGTAGCCAGTATTGAGATAACCGCGATGACGACTACTATTTCCACTATTGTAAATCCAGAACGACGATACATATTGCTTTTATACTAACAGTTGAGTGTGCGAAGCACAAGCATTACTAGAGAAGTGTGACAGGGTCTATTTCATACTGCCAGTGAGGATTTTTCGGACATTGCTCGATTAGGGCTGCTAATCGAGCGCGCTGGTGTGAGCGCACGACAATTTGCCAGCGGTAGTTACCACCTTGTTGCTCATAAAATGCTGGAGTTGGCCCCAATACATCTTCGTTTGCTTGAAGATCTTTACGAATGTGTTCGGCAAATGCCTTAGCATTTTTTATGGCAGCAGCTTCTGTCTTATAGGCGCATACAAATTTTAGTAAATAGCGAAATGGGGGGAAGTGGTAGTGGCGACGTGAGTCTATTTCTTGTGTATAGAAGCTATGATAATCCTGTTGTGTGCCAAACGCGACAGCCGGATGGGTTGGATGATAACTCTGTACGATAGCAGTTGTCGGCTGGCTGCTGCGGCCAACTCTTCCGACTGCCTGCGATAGAAGCTGAAAAACCCGCTCAGCCGACACAAAGTCGGGGAGTACAAGGCCCGAATCGGCCTGTACGACTCCAAGGGTTTCAAGATGCGGTAAGTCAATTCCTTTTGCTACCACCTGCGTACCGATAATAATGTCGATTTCACCGGAATACAGCTCGGCGTAGCGTTCGTCGACAGAGTGCTCTCTGCCGGAGTCGCCGTCAAATCGAACAATCTTTTTACTCGGAAACAATCGCCTCATTTCACTTTCGATAAGCTTCGTGCCGATACCTTTGTGAATAATGTCGCTATGGTGACATACTGGACACATTGTGGGCACGTTGGTCGTGTAGCCCGAAACGTGGCTTACTAGCTGGTGGCTATCGCTATGAAGTGTGAGCGGTGTGCTCGTCTCTGGGTCTACTGCTGTCCAGCCGCAGTGTTCACAGAGTGTGACTGACGCACTGCCGCGGCGATTATGAAACAGCAATACCTGTTTGCCATTCTCTAGGGTGTTTGTAAGCGCGGTGATTAGTTTGTCTGATAAAAATCGATGCCCTGAGAAACCGACGCGCTGCTTCATATCTACTAAATGTACATCTGACTTAACTGCTCCAGGCTGGGCACGGTTCGGTAAGCTGATGATGGGCGCACCTGCCTGGGTAGCTGCATAAAATTCTGCAACTGGGGGTGTTGCGCTACCGAAGACAACTTTTGCCTTGTGCTGCTGCGCTAAAATTGTTGCCACTCTGAGTGCGGAGTAGCGGGGTGACTGCTCTTGTTTGTAACTCGGCTCATGCATCTCATCGACAACGATTAAACCTATGCGTCGTAAGGGTAGAAAGAGTGCTGAGCGGGGTCCGATAGCGACCAGTGGCACATCCGAAAATAGAGCCTGTTGCCACACGGCGTGGCGCTCCGCTTCGGTCTGCTGAGAGTGCGTTAGGAGCACCTGGCCGCCAAAGTCTTGCGTGAATTCGTCGACGATTTGCGAAGTGAGGGCTATTTCGGGCACGAGGATGATTACTGAGTTGCCTGCTGCAAGCTGCGCCCGGGCGAGTTGCTTGTAAACGAGCGTTTTCCCTGATCCTGTTACCCCAAACAAGAGGTGAGTAGTATGACTCGAACTATTTACTTGCTCAATAGCCGAGGCCTGGTCTTCGGTAGGATTGTAGTGATTCAAATCTCGGATTTGCCGGGTGGGCGACGTGGTAGGTCTCGTGCGTCGCTGCTTATCCACCCCACGCGGCAATAAGGCGGAGAGGACTAGGCTGAGGTGTGTGGCATAATATTCGCTCATCCAGGACGCTGCCGCAAGTAGTGCATGGGGTAAAGGTACATTGTAGATAGCTTTGCCGAGTTCGCGCGTCTCAAAAGTGGGCCGTGAGACGCTGCCCATGACGACGCCTATGTGCGAACGTGTACCGACCGGTACGCTGACAATCGTTCCGACATTGAGCGGCACATTGCTATGGTACGTAAAAACGTGCGCGGTCTGGTGAACGATTTTGAGCGGAGCAACCTCATAGTAATACATACCTATAGTATACGTGGCGCAGATGGTTTATAGCGAAATCTACCGAACTATCCGGCCGCCACTCGCCATGCCTCCGGGTTACTGCTACACTGCTAGTATGTATTTTGAAAGCAGATTAGCGGCCGGTGAGAAACTAGCTGCACTATTGGTAGAAAAGTACCGTTACGAAGATTGTGCGGTGCTAGCACTCAGTGACGGCGCTGTGTTAGTTGGAGAGCCTATTGCGGCCGCGCTTCACAGTATGATGACAATGTTGTTGATCGAATCGATTGAAATACCGGGCGAAGGTATAAATATCGGCGGTATCAACCAGACCGGTACATTTACCTACAATGGCATGTTGTCTGCAGGTGAAATAGAAGGTTTTCGGCAAGAGTACTTCGGCTTGTTTGAAGAGAAAAAACGTGAAGGCATGATGCGTATCAATCGACTATTGGGCGATGGTGGCTTGGTAAACAGAGATTTACTACGAGGCCGAAATATCATTTTGGTTTCAGATGGCTTCCACGATGCTGCATCGCTAGACGTGGCACTAGACTTCCTCAAACCCGTTAACATGCAAAAGCTTATCGTGGCGACTCCAACCGCTAGTATCGGCGCGGTTGACCGATTGCACGTGACGGCAGATGAAATGTACATCCTCGACGTCAAAAGTAACTTCATGGGTGTGGATCATTATTATGACGACAATCGGGTGCCGTCTCACGAAGATACGATACAAAAAATCAACGATATTATTTTGCATTGGCAGTAGGCGCACTTGAGAAAACCGCAAATGTTGTGTAGAATGATATAAAGATAGGTGGCAAGAGATTGATATGTTAGATGTTTTTATTACTTCACGAGTACGACGAAAGATTGTAGTAGTGTACGCCAAGTACCCTGACTTTCGTACGCACGTGCGAGGCCTCGCGAAGTTGAT
>LCPR01000027.1 GCA_001003725.1 Candidatus Saccharibacteria bacterium GW2011_GWC2_48_9 | reverse complement strand
TAGGCGAGAAGGAAGAAGAAGTTTCATTATATATAGTGTAGCACCCTGCCTACTGTATTGTGCGAGAGGATCTATTTTTCTACAAAAAAGAAAATACGTCCTCCAACCCAAAGTTTATAGAACGTATCTTCTTGGCGGAGAGGAAGAGATTCGAACTCTCGGTAGGTTTGACCCCACACCGCTTTTCGAGAGCGGCACCTTCAACCACTCGGACACCTCTCCGTAACTGTATTATTTTACCATAGTCTAGAGGTAGCGCGGGCTGCGAAGTAACGTAATGAATATGCAAAATCTCACAACGGGAGTATACTGATGGATATGAAAACGCTTACGATACTCCGCCTTACACTATGGGGTATTGTCGTGTCTGCATGTGCGGCCATAATCGTACTGTACTTCGCCACTTCACAGACACTACTCAACCAAACTCGACTCGAGGCGGTTGCTCGTGAAGGCAACGTCTATAAAACCATACGCGACGATATGATCACTCCGCAACTACTTGCGCTCGCGAAAGACTCGGGCTATAGCAGCATTCTAGACGACGACTCAGTACGCAGTGCCGTCAAAAAATCCTTTGCAGACGATGCACTCGAGACACAACTACAACCAGCCATGGTATCAGTCGGTCGATGGCTCAATAGCCAGGAAGAAGTGCCTACGTTTACCATCGATATCACCAAACCTATAGGTGTATTCGTAAACACGACAGCCGACGAGTTGTCGGCGCGCTACATGCAGTTACCAGAGTGTACTTACCTCAACTTATATGAAGATGCGCAAAATGGCGTCTGCAAAACGCCGGGCGCCACACCCGAGCAGGTCCGCGAAGAAGTCATCACCACCCTACAGAGCCAGCCGCTAGTGCGAGACGCAGAGTTGAGTTCTGAGCAAATCAAACTCCCTCAAAACGTCATCACGTCTGGGCAAGATCTTCCTCAGTATATTAGTATGCTGTATGCGGCGAGTATTTTTGCCGCTGGTATTGGCGCACTTGTGATACTGAGGCTATTGTTTAAACATCGATTTTACGGTGTTATCGCCATTGGCGGAAGTGGCATATTAGCAGCACTGGCTTTGCTTGTCATCTCGGGATATATTCGCAGCGTACCACAAAACATCGCACTCAGCGACACCTATCAAGTCATTGCCACGAGCACCGTTACCGCATATACCAATGCCATCACCGGTCTACTTGTACCGCTCGCTATTGGTGGCATACTCCTAGTGGCACTAGGTGTTGTTGGTGTGCGCTACTCAACCTCACGCGCAAAAAAAGCCGAAGTTCATGTTGGACGCAGCGCAAAAGAAAAATAGTTCACTCGCGTAGGTCACAAGCGATACATTTACTGCACGTACTCCCGCTACTACGGTTAGTTTGCATTCATTGAAAGATATTGTTACAATTTGGTCAGTTGTCCAAATTATGAATAGAGTCGAAACTAAGCAAGAAAATTACCGACGCCTCATCGATGCGGCGTATCAAACGTTTACTACCGGTGGCTACGCCCACACGTCAATACGCGATGTTGCCAAACAGGCCAACATGACCCCGGGTCTTGTGTCGTATTATTTTAAGACCAAAGATGAATTGCTGTTTGCCGTCCACAAAGATGTTCAGCGGCAGTATCACACACTCTACGAACAATCGGATACCTTGCGCGGAAGTATCGACGACAGTATACAAGAATTACAGTCGAGAGTACTAGACAATCCAAATTGGTACCGATGGCGATTCGAGTTATTTAGGCTCGGTTTACAGCGACCCGACATGCAGCAAATGGTCGCCGAACTACTAGACGAAGGAAGGAATAGTATCGCACATCAACTAGAGCCTTTTTTTAGCGATACCGCAGATACGATGCGGCTCGCATCGCTACTACTCGCCTGCTTCGACGGTATTGCCTTGCAGAAATTAATCGACAGCACATTTAAGCACGAAGAAGTGTATCAAGCATTAGGGTCGATCATCAAACTTTACGTAGCCGAAAGGAACGGATAACTAAATGCTATTAATCACTCTGCGTAAGTACTCCATAGGTATTGCCATGCTCACGCTGCTTTTTGCCCCAACTAGCGTTGCAGCTTCTCGCGACTACGAGCAAAGTGATCGCGAGATTCGCGACACGCTTCAGCGCGCACTCGACGAGTACAATATTCCAAGCGCTTCACTCGCGCTCACTCAAGGTGAACACACAACCAAGATCAATATAGGCAACACAAGTAATGGTACGGAGGTTGATTCAGATACCCCCTTTCTGATAGGCTCTCTCAGCAAATCAATCACCGCACTCACCATCTTCATACTCGTGCAGGATGACAAGTTGTCGCTCGACACACCGATTGACACATATTTACCCGAATTTAATTACAATAACCCTTCGTCTTCACCAATTACGATACGACACCTGTTGCAACAAACCAGCGGTATCGGGGCACTCGATGGTCTTGATGTTACCGACCGTAGCTACGAAAGCTCGTCTCCCATTCAGCAAGCAACCAACCGACTCAGCGGCGTCACCCTGCAAGCCGCGCCTGGCGAACGCTACGTATACACCTCGGCAAATTATCTCTTGCTAGGCTCGATAATAGAATCTGTTACCAACGCATCGTATTCTGATATAGTTCGTGCAAAAGTATTTTCACCACTAAACATGAGCCGCACATCTGCTAATACAAGCGACGCCACGCAACATGGACTAGTTGCAGGACACCAATCATGGTTCGGTTTGCCTGTAAAAGGTAGTGGTTTTTATGATAACTCGGGTGCCCCATATGGCTATATCAGCTCTACAACCAACGATTTGGTAAGATTCCTAAGTTTTATGCACGACGGCGGCGAGCTATTAGATAAGACGCACTATGCACTCCTAAAGGCAATTCCAACCGGTGATAGTACTTACATAAACGGCTGGCACTACAACAAAAGAGAAGGCTTCTTCTACCATGGTGGAGCAACTCCCGAGTTTCGCGCAGAGATGTTTTATCACCCCGACAGCGACACATCAGGAGTAATTTTAACTAACAAATACCATAGCCTAGAAGACGGACAGGTATCGAATATCATGCAGAGTATTCGCGCTATTGCAGCAGGCAAGACACCGAACGCCCCACCACCCCAACATCACACCACTCAATGGACACTGCTTGCACTCAACCTCGTCATAATAGGGCTATTTGTGCGCAATGTTGCACTATACAAGAATAGGCCCGTACGCAGCAAGAAGTTCCGCTTCATCTTAGGAGGTGCGCTCGCTGCTACAGCGCTAGGTCTATCGTATGCACTGCCACATGCGTTTGGTGCAGCATGGCACTCTACCTTACTCTTTGCGCCAGATGTCGCATACTTGTCTATCGTACTCATCGCAGCAATAATTTTACACGCCGTACTGCTGTTTATACCAAAACTACGCAGTAAGCACACCATATAGTCTTGTTGTCGTTAGTCTTCTTCGTCTCCGACAAACTCACGCAATAAAAATTTTCGAATATCCTTGCGGTAATCGCCGAGCGCTAGACCGCAAGCCAATTTTGCCATTATTGGAATATCATTTTGGCAGAATTCAGCAGTTACGGGCGACTCTTTAGCAAGTGGATATTGAGCAAATACAAGCAAAGGTGGATCGCCGCGCGTATAGAGTGCTGTGCCGCCAACTTCTTCCAGCGTACCTGGTACTTGGGTGATTGGCGCTGCGAGTGCATGCAACCCCATCGACTCTTCATTGTAATAGTGAGACGCCTCTCCTGTGGCTATCGAGCTGAGCATGCCGCCAGTAAATGAATCGTAGCTCCTAGAGGATTCTTTGCTACTCAACACCTCCGCACCAGCCTCGAGCATCACCTTACGCACATCATCTTCACTCTGCTTGGCCCGTCGCAAGTACCCCACCATGGCCGCAAGAATCGTTGCATCGCTTCCATGCGCAAAGCCAAACCTTGCGCCATCGACACTAGGTCCCTCCTCGAGAGAGCCCGACCATGGTGACACAACTATGTCGCCGTGATATGAGTAGCTCATTTGCACGCAACGGTTGGCGCCAAGTTCATCGTGACGAGGCAATGCGGCTTTTTGGAAGTGGTCGAACATATCGTTTATAGTAGCAGATTGCACAAAATACCCCAAAAGCATAAAGCCCCGTCCTTTCACGGAGCTTTATGCTCCACGCGAAAAGGCGAGGCTAGGAGGAGGACGGATCTCTGATTTGTCGCACGTTTTGATCGAATGTGCTCATCTTCGAGGCAACTTCGTCGAAGTCGCTCGCTCGTTTGCGGACGGTAATGGCTGCATCGCTATATAGCGTGGAAAACTTGCGGGCTACCGATCCGAGGATTCGGATCGGCGCAACACTGTCGGTCGCCGACTCAACTTGCCGCTCCACGAGGTGCCTGGACGTAACCTGGGCGAACTCGAGATTACGGCCGAATCGATCGTTCTTGATCCAGTACCACACTTTGTCGCGGTCTACAAACCAGTATTCCGCTTCTTCGTCGCTCCAGGCATCTGAGCCCTTCGCGTACACCAGCACCGCTCTTCTCTCGCTCCACTCAGCTGGCAACCCTTTTGATCCCTCTATGATCTGGCCAAGCACAGAGAGGATGGTTACGTGGCGAAGCTGCGATGCAGCAGTTGCTACGCACTGGTCGAGCAACTCTGCGAGCTGATCGATCGGCAAGCAGGTTGCACCTTTCACGACTCCCCGCGAGAGGAAATTGTGTGTCACATTCATCGAACCCTTGGACGCGTCCATGAGATCCACCTTCCTGGTAATGTACGGTCTTCTCCGCGGCGCACCGATAGAGAAGGATTACGCGGCTTATTATGATACACTTTTTGGTAATTTACAAATTTCTCTATCTTTAGACAGTTATACCAAGAAAATAAGACTAGCCGAAACTAGTCTTATTTTCTTGGTACACCCGACAGGATTTGAACCTATGGCCTTCGGCTCCGCAAGCCGACGCTCTATCCAGCTGAGCTACGGGTGCACAGATGGTCTACAAAAAGACACTAGACGAAATTATAACAGAGATGCAGCGGCAAATCAACTAGAGACGAAACAGGTGGACGATGCGATCTACAAAATCAAGATGCAACTCTTCCATCGGCAACTTGGTGCCAAGTGAATCAACAATTGCCTCACCAGCCTCTACTGGAAAATAGACCTGTAAACTAGGCTTAAACCGTTTTACTGGTATGAGGTGAACAGAGTTTTCTTTGCCGTCATGTAATACGCCAAATGATTTGTAGTCGCTCAACTGATACACTTGGTCACCAATACTCAGTGTCTCGTCGTCGAGCGTGTAGTTGAGTACGCGCGCTGGCCGCACGTGCATAACTACCAATACTACCGCGATAACTATTGCGAGAAGAGAAACAGTGAAAAATGTCTTGAGAATAAACCAGTCGAGCAATACTGCCGCTATCACAAATACGCCGAGACCAGCGTACCAGATTGGGTTTTTATCACCCGTAATATATTCTTGCGCTTGCCACTGTACAGGGCCGTCATTTAGTTGTGCAGATTGGTTTGCTGGCAGCATTTCGCCTGCTACAGAATCCGTGGCTATCTCGCCCATAGACATCGTCACGACAGGTGTTTGGCGTACCTGTGGCTCACTCTGTTGAACAACAGCCGGTGTTTCTGGCTGCATTGGCGCTGGTTGAGGTTGCTGCGTTTGCGGCTGCGGCATGTCTGGTTGCATACTGGTAGTATACCATGAGCGTTGTAGAAAATTCTAGAATTTTCTAGGGACATAGAGGTATCACCTCTCGCTATACAGATAGAAAACACCCGACCATACGATCGGGTGTTTTCTATGGCGGAGAGAACAGGATTCGAACCTGCGGTACCATCGCTGGCACACACGCTTTCCAAGCGTGCGCCTTCAACCACTCGGCCACCTCTCCAGATATACTGATTTTAACAGAGATCCACCTTACGCCACAAGCGTGCGCCTATCGCTCCGTTCTACTCCGCTCCGCCACCTCCTCAGTAACTAACGAGTAAACTCGAAAGTAACTTTCGATCGGTTCTGCCAACCACTCGGCCACCTCTCCACGCAGTATTATTTTAACAGATCTTCAGAAGCCTACCGAACACGCGTATCAACTCTACTCTAGCCATCCCGACGCGACGCAGCAAGCTCAACTTCATGCAGTGCGCTGAGTGAGCGAACCCAAGGTGCGGGTGCACTTCTGCGCCAGTACGCAGTAGAGGCGATATCTCTCTTGACGCCATGGGTGTTGATATCATCTGTATCCATATCAACCACCGGGTTTACTATTGGCAATTCAGTATCGCTCATTATCCTTCGTGGCAATACCGCCTCTCTCCAAACTTGCTCATAAGAAGCTTGTGAGTGACGTACCGCGTCATCAAACCGTAAGCCTTCATGAGTTGTAAATTCGTGTTTGCGCGTCTTTTCCAGCAACCTTTCTCCGGCTCGCACGCGCCGGCCAAGACTTGTGTCGAATGCCGTCACTAGTTCCAGCTCATGCTCGGTTGTTTCGACATGCGTAGGGTCGGCAAGCTGATATGTAGCAATCTCATCTCGAGTTGCGTCTGGTTGTCGCCATACAACCCTTGCGCCAGCAATTCCGTTGATCGATAAGTACATAGGCGTATACAATTCCCCTGCCTGATGTAGCTCGAGTCGACGCTTCATAGAGGCAACTATTTCATCGTCCCCCACACTCCACTCCACGCTCGCTTCATCATCAAGATCGACATGGTGTTCCCCTCGGTCCATTCCTGCGAAAAGGTTTTCACCACCGCGCGTATCACCGTATCTTTCGTAACCCGTAATATTCACGTCAGGATGTGTCTTTATGTTGCCAGCATCCCAGCTGGTGGCCACGTCTTTTTTTACTGCAATAAAGTTCCACGCACATGCAGCAACAAACCCTCGCAGTAGTTTGCTATTGGAATATACTAGCTCACCGTCCCCTGTTTCCGTAAATGTCATCGCAGCGCCTTCGTCTGCAATGGTCGCATAACCGCCGTCTATGCGAAGAAGCAGATCATTTTCGCGCTCCTCGCTGCGCATCGACATCCAACCCACGCGCTCCCGTGCCATCTCGGCTGGAAATTCTTTAACAACTTTCTGCCGTCGTTCGCTCATTTCAGTCTCCCTATATATACAGCTTATCGTAGTACGCACAGGTGCGAGACACAAGCATAAGTGCGATACTTTAAGAATGATGATGTAGAAATAACGCTCACGGTTGCTTCTCATCTGTTTTTCACACTATAATAGTAGCAATGAAGCATGCCGATACCCATCCAGTTATCTCTTTGCGTGGCCTCACGAAGCGCTACGGCATTGGTGATGCTGAGCACACAGTTCTCGACAGTATCGATCTCGATATTCAAAAAGGAGAATTCATCGCTATCATGGGGCCAAGTGGGTGCGGTAAAACCAGTTTACTCAACATCCTTGGGTTGCTCGACAGCTCCGACGAAGGCGAATACATGCTCGACGATAAGTCGGTAGCGCGTGTGTCATCTGCCAAACGAGCAGAAATTCGTAGCCGTCGCATCGGCTTTGTGTTCCAAAGTTTCAATCTTGTACCCCGCCTGAGCGTCATCGAAAACGTCGCACTACCTCTCGCCTACACCGGTACCTCGCAGCTCAAAAGCATGAAAAAAGCCAGTGCTATGCTCAAAAACTTTCACCTCAACGAACGCGAATACTATATGCCTTGGCAGCTCAGTGGCGGCCAGACGCAACGCGTCGCCATAGCGCGAGCACTCGTTAACGATCCGAGTATCATCCTGGCAGATGAGCCGACTGGTAACCTCGACAGCAAGTCTAGTCATGTCATTCTCGAAGAGCTATCCGACATCCATAAACGCGGCAATACAATCATCATGGTCACCCACAACCCAGATATGACCACTTACGCCGATCGTGTCATCACTATGCTCGATGGGCGCATCGACACCGACACCAAGACGGCCGTAGTGAGCAATAGTCGCTCAGCAGTCCATAAAAAAGTCGGCCTCGGCTCTCGCACAAAACCAACTAGCAAACGACAGAAAAAAGGTAAAAAATAATGCGTCTACTCCTGCTCAACCACGTAAGCGTCGCACGCGAGTCGCTTCGCCGTAACCGCCTGCGCACCACACTCACAACGCTCGGCATCACGCTCGGCGTCGCTTGCATGACCATCATACTGGCCATGAGTTTTGGAGCCGTCAAACTTGTCAGTGACCAAGTTGATTCACTCAATGGCAACATCGCAGTTATTCGCCCCGGAGCCGAGCGTCAGATACGAGATCTGCGAGATGCACTTGTCCCTATGGGCGGCGATTCGTTTGCTGTCAGCTCCCTCACGGAAAAAGATTACAAAACTGTCGCAGAGCTTGATTCTGTAGCCGAAGCTGCGCCGCTGATGTCGGTCGACGGGTCGGTTCGTTCGGCGGACGAAACCGCCCTGAACGCACCTATCGTTGCTACTACCCCCGAACTAGAGACAGTCTCCGACATCAAAGTGCAAGATGGACAGTTTATCGACGATATCACCAATCAAAATACTGCCGTCATAGGCCAGCAGCTGTCTGTCGATCTGTTTGGCACCAACCAGTCTATTGGCAAGACGTTGCAAGTGCGCGGGCAACAATTCACCGTCATAGGCATCCTTAAGTCCGTCAACGATTCGACCAACTACAACAATTTCAATCTCAACGACGCTGTCATCATCAGTCTAGATAGCGGCAAATCTTTCAACCAAGGCATTGCGCAAATCAGACAAATAAACATCCGGGCTCACGACCCAGCTCAACTCGCTCAAACTACTAAGCAAATTCGAGAACAAATTGTCATCAATCACAACGGCGAGAGTGACTTTACTATCTTAACTGGGGAAAATATCGCCAAACCTACTTCCTTGCTATTTAACTTTGTCGGACTTGTCGCGCTCATTATTTCCGTTATTTCACTCATCATTGGAGGCATCGGTATCATGAATATCATGCTCGCAAACGTCGCCGAACGCACACGAGAAATTGGTATCCGAAAAGCAGTGGGTGCAAGCAACTATCACATCACTGCTCAGTTCCTCATAGAAGCACTTGTCATGAGTGTCTCGGGAGGTATCATAGGATTTTTGCTCGGTTATGCAGTCTCACTACTACTAGGTACATTCTTACCATTTAGCCCTGGCTTCTCGTGGATAGTACCAA
>LCPR01000026.1 GCA_001003725.1 Candidatus Saccharibacteria bacterium GW2011_GWC2_48_9 | reverse complement strand
ACTCGATAATATTACTCGCTTTGAACGCTGGGTTGTACTGCTGTTTTTTAAATTTCTTCTTTTTACCGCTGACTATCTCTAGCAAACGTTCGTGTTCGTCTATAGTTATCATTGACTTGTGGAGCCCCGTCTCACAAACTACGTCCATCGTTTTTACTCGTATTACACCTGCGTAGTAAGGCTCTCTGAAAATCCGTTTTAGCTTAAACATATCAAGCATCCCACCACCTTGTAATCTGTAGCCGTTATTGTTTAGCCAAGTAAGAGCATCGTCCAAAGAGGCATGATTATATAAGACAGAACCCATCGCCTTTTTTAGCAGGCTCCACTGTGGCTCTTTCGGGATATGTAAACCTTTTGTGTCAGATTTTTTATAGCCCTGATGGACCATACCTGGATAATAGCCGGCTTGTATTTTTGAAGCCATACTAGACTTACCTTTAGTGATTCGTTCGTGATTGCTAGCTTCCGCCTGGAATAATGCCATCATTTCTCTCATGACAGCCATAGGATTATCTTCGTGGGTTATCTCAGGCATCTTCGCATATGCAAGCGACACACCAATTTGCTTGAACTCCTGCTTCCACCAATAGGCTTCCTCTAACGAACGCATGAAACGATCAGCTTCATCCACAATAATGTATTTTATTAATTTGTTTTTCTTGCAAAAAGCCAACATCTCTTTAAGGTCTTTACGAGCAACATTCTTACCTTTTCTACTAGACGTATCAAGAGACCATAGTTTCTCGATTACCGTATTCAAGTAAGCTGCACATTCGTAGACTCGCACTTCCTGTGCTTCAAGGCTAGCTCCAAGTAATCTTTGCTTAGAAGTTGATACTCGACAGAGTGCAATAGCTTTGGTCTTGGGCATCCCCATCTCCTTATCCGCAAGCGATTAAAACACTTGCATAAGTTATATTATATTTCGTAATCATCATTTTGTAACTGTTTCTTGTACTGCTTAAACAAAAAAGCACTCAGCTGGTCATACAATTCTTCGACACTGATATTATTCAGTTTTTCAGTGCTATCATCAGCAGCAAGCCCCGCAACATTGTTGCGAGGCTCTACATTATCACTCATGACCAGCTAACAACCCTTAGATGTTAGCGAGCCGCTATCGAAATCATCCGCATACGAAATCATCTCGTCGACGTAACAACTATGCGATTCCAGATACCCGGGTACAGTTACTCTAAAGTCGCCATTATCATAGTCCTCGATAAGTTGCTCGAGTACGTCACTATAATTGAAAACGAAAACAAATTGCCCGTGTTTGTCTTTCAAGATTTCAAGTGGTTGATAAGAAGTTTCGTACCTGATTGCCGATACACAGTTGATGTCGGTTAGGTGTATTACTTGTTGTGTTGAGTATTTACTCATCGCTATATCTTCTTTGACCAAAGCAAGAATTATTTTCTTGCCGACCAAAATGCCTTTGCGTGAGCGAGTTGTTATTAGTGCTCATCATCACGATGCATGCGGGTGTCGAGAGAATCAAAAACACTCCCATGCAGAATAGCTGAAATGCATTCAGCAATTTTGGTTAGGAGTGTATATATAGAATAACAAACACAAGCGTAAAAAGCAATACAATTTGCAACAAAAAAATATAAAACTAAAATTACCTCTGTAATCGTTGAAATCAAAATTATAAGTCGATGTATCTTTTCTTGCCTAACAAATATATAATTTATCACATGTAGCAATGCTACACAGGCCTAAACCAACGAAGTTGGCATGGTCAACCAAAAAACCATCGTGAAATAAATGCTCGTCGTCAGAGTACTATTTCACGATGGTCGGTACTGGAAACGGTATCGGGAGCTTCGGCTTCGTTGGCGGCGAGCTTTTTTGTTTGCCGCGACTTTACTAACATCAGGAGATTATTATGCGACATCAACAAGACCGTCAACAGCAAGCACCACAGAATAAGAAATTATGGATAGTAATTATCTCGCTCGTGCTACTACCACCTGTCGGCATCATGCTCATGTACGTCATGACTAGCTGGAGCAAAAGTACAAAAAAGAAAGTGGCAATCGGTGCTTCAATATGGTTTATTCTTGCCTTGCTATTTGGTCAGACGAACCAGCCTGAGTCTACGCCGAATGAAGACACTCAAAATATGCCTGTCACAAAAGCCGAAACGAAGATTAGCAAGCCGACAATTAAGGTTAATGGCGCAGCAATTGAAAACGACTATTTGATTATCAAAACAGATAAAGATGACTACACGATCTCGCTTTCAACAAGCAGTGGATACCAGATTAATGCCGAAGCAAGAAGCACTGTGACTATCAACAACAACGAGATAACACCTTTAACACAAGGTGTCGATAGTTTTTCACAAAAATTCACGCTCCAGCCTGGAGACAATTCGTTCAATATCATAGCAACGAATAAAGCCGGTAAAAACGAGAAAAAGCTCATCGTGCGTTATGAGCCAAAATCTACTGCCAGCTCAACAAGTGTAGATGACCCCGTTTTCGAAGCAGAAGTTACCTGCAAGCAACACGCCGAAAAACAACTACTCGTCAATGATATCAATGTAGGCTACGACCAATCGAGCATTAAACGCAAAAATCCTGACGGAACTATTCTTATCAAGGCTAATATCGCAGACAGCCAAGGATTGTGGCGACAACAAAAGCCTCTAGGGATCATGGAGTGCACGACCGATTCGACAGGCATGTTAGTAACCTCCTTCCTGAACTACTAAGTATTAATTCCTACAGCCACGGGAGCTCACCAGATGTCCCCTATTTATCCATTTCGCCACAGATGTATAACTAATCAATGCCGGGTACTAAGCATCTCTAGAAATCACAGAAAGCTAAATCATGCATGATGATATCGATAAAAATCAATCTATCGAGCGTTTCACGTTTACCGATGATGACATCGAGTTTATCAAGCTATCTGATAATACATACGAGGATGACGATTATTGCGATGAATCACGCTCGCTTTAGCAATAGATCGAAGTACTCAGTTCCACCAAAAGGTATTTTTTGCTTAATTACTTTCTTGCCATCAATTGTAGTTGCCGAATGCACAGTAAATGCACCGTAGAAATCGTTGATTTCATCCATTGCTTGAGTAATATCTCGTATCTTTGAAATGTCATCGAAGAAACCAAGCTGGCTTGCTTTCGAAGACTCAAGTTGGTAGCAGTAAATGCCTATAGTTCGCACCGTGCCTGGTGGTCGCTGGGTAAACTGTTCCATGGCTCGTCGGTATATTTCCTGGTTTGTATAAAATGTTGATTTATACATTCGCTTACCTTTCCAATATTCACCGTTCTGATAGGTGGCCCATACACAAATGCCCCGGGCTTCAACATTACGAAAACGTAACTTAATACCAGTCGTCTCACATAAATAGCTAAGGCAGGGGAGTAGGTAATCATCCTTACTCGATGGGTCTTTGACAACCCACTGTCTACCAACCATACCGAGATTTGTTTCGTAGTCATCTATCTCGTAGCCGCGGAGACGTCTATACCAATAAGTACCATTAATACTTTTAAATACTTGCTTGGACAGTGCAAATTCCTGCGCATTGAGAAATTCAGTCGGAGTGAAGATACCAAATGCATTAAGTCGAGCAGCATTGCGATCAGCAATTCCGCTAATGTCTGTGAGACTAATACTTTTGTAATAATCGAGCAGGTTATGGTGGTCTATGACATCGAGTCCATCTGGTTTGTGCCAGCCAGCAGCTTGCTTGGCTAGGAATCGATTTGTGCCAATACCAACGTTAATCTTCATCCAGTCACCAATATCATCTTTGACTCGTTGCTTTATCTCATAGCCAATATCTTCAAGTGTACGGCCATTAAGTAGCGACTCCATGCCGTGAAAGTCTATGATGCCTTCATCAATACTCTTCATAGTAATCTTTGGCGAGTAGTCTTGCATAATCTTTACAAGCTTCTCGTACACCTTGTGGTACTTTGGCGCATCAGTCTCGAGCATGATGAACTCAGGGCATATCGCAAGTGCCTCTGTACGGCGAGTACCGACCTTAATGCCGAGAGCTTTGGCTTCGTAGCTAGCAGCAATTACACAGCACTCTTTTGACAAGCGATTGGTCACTCCCATAGGCTTACCTCGTAAGGACGGATGAGCTTGTTGCTCGGTAGTGGCAAATGCACTGTTAAGGTCGATGTGCATTATGAGCGGCTTCTCTTTGTTCAAGTCTTTAAACATATTGACAAATTATCCTTATAGTTCTATAATAATATTAGTGACTCTACGTCGTAGGGCTAGAACCTAAGGAGAACCATGACCTTGATGCAGCCTGCCGGACTCGTTCTGCAGGAAAGTTTGATGATCGAGGTTGGCGAGCTTTCGAGAGAGGTGATGCGGTTCTGGGATTTTCCTGGAAACGATACCGGCTTTCAGGCAAGCAGCAACCTCAACTTCGAGCACTGGAACCCCGATCAGTACATCGCCGATATGAAGGGGAAACGAGGGGGAGCGAAAGCTGTCGCAAGATGGCACGAACTGGCCGAGAAGTACAAGAACGCCGTTCAGCTCCTCAACCTCGCTGCAGCTGGAGCGTTCGATATGAGTCTCCCCCAGCTGTACGCGTTCTGCGTCGTTTACACGAGCTACAGCCGTAGCGAAAATCAGGGGGTTCTCCCCAGTCACTGACCATGGCAAAGAGGTGTCTGCCTGTGGCTGCAGTCGTTCATTATGTGACGATTGCAGCGCAGGCGACCCTCTGCCTTCAACCTCTTGCGTAACATGAACACCATTAACGGTGTTATTTTTATACCCCAACATACCGTCCCTCAACCATACTAACGAGTGTCCAGGTGAGATGTTCGGCGTCAAACTCTACACGATAATCATTTGCACCATCACTCATCTCGAACACATGTATCATGCGTCTACCTTGGGCTGTTGGATGGCGCATCCCAAATATAGTAAACACAATCTCTTGGTTTCGAAACCTCATCTTCCAGGGCACACAGACTAGTCTCTCAGGTGCGTCGGCATGAAAGATTGGTACTATATCAACTCTTTCGTTAATTTGTACGGTGGGGTCCATGGAGCCTCCTGTCTATTCGATGCTTACGTGTTTCTAGAAATACTCTGATGCGCTGCTCAAGTATCACGTTAATTTTTACTGGTGAGCTAATAGCTCGTGGTGTCTCGATGAAGTCTTCAAAGTTGTATAGGCGGTCTTTATTCATATACTCATATCCCTGTTTAAAAAACAAAAACAACTAAAGCTGTACTGCTTAGCTGTAACGGTATTTGGGGTATGGAGCTGCTTGATAGATGGTGCGCACCGTTATGCGTGTCATCGTGACAAGAAACTAATTGTATGAATAAAGACGCGCAGGGACGCTTAGCTTTTGAGCCAGTGTGTATGGTTGCCTGTGTCTATTATACTCGATATATTTGAAGACATTGATAATCTGGGCTAAGGTCTTCCGCTAAAAATTCGGAGTATGTCCATAGGGCTCATTGACTCAGCCTCTTTCTTAGTCAAGTGGCCTGTATTTTTGTGCTCGAAGAGTGCTTGTGCGGCAGATGCAGCAACCTTATCTCTGACGTCATTATTTTGTTCACCGTCTAAAGAAAGGATTATACCCTGAGAGGCTCGAGCAACTGTACGACGATGATAATATTGATCAATCATATTTCTGTAAATGCGATAATTTTTCACTGCAAATGAATAGGCAATACCCAGAATAATGGCAACAGGAAGATAAATAGTTATTTTTGTATACCATTCCCCTTGATGAAAAAGGCCATCAAACATATTGAGATTAATACCCCAAAGCTCATCGAGCGTGATCTGAGAAATTACTGATATAGCAATATAAGATAATGCAAAAACAACAATTAAACCAAAGCAGAATGCTCTCTGCATCTCGTACGAAAATAGCTTAGATTTTGTATATGTGACTACGGTCGTAATATTTTTCAAAATTAGGGGCATGGTCGTAAAAAATCGAAAGAAGTAATCCATGGGGAACCTGCAGTCTGAAAACTTGTTCTTGAAACTAGTCCAATTGCGCATGAAAGTACCTCTGGCATAACGGCGACCGTACAGCTTATCTTCATACTGCTCTATCAAAGAGTCGTATGTCTTACCCCACTCTTCTAGGGCTTGTGCTTGTTGCAACTTTCCTATGGCAAGGTTAGCTTCGCCATTTATATTATCGACAGCGTGAGTCAGAGATGAGTTAAGCCCATTGTTAACCTCCGCTTCACGTTGACTGATGGTATTTAATAATTCGTTTGCAGTTGAAGAGATCTTGTTTTCAGCATTCTGTATACTATGCCTTATATTATCCTCCATCTCACTGAGAGACTCATCAATAGCCACTTCAACTTTTGGAGGTCTTACTGTGCTTTGGATCGCATATGCCAGCTCGACTTGATTATAGATAGGTTCAGATCTAAGGTTGTTCATCAGATTTTGAATGTGCTGTTCGAAAAGTGATGATATATTATCATCAATGCTGTCAATATTAGCAATTTGTGGTACGGAGATAAATATTGACAATGAGGTTTCACCCCTCAGCCAGTGCAAAGTCTGCATGAAATTATTTCTGTTGCCAACCTCATGGATTCTTCCTATCTTCTCGATGATTCTAAGGTTTCTACGCATTTGAACTAAAGTATCGATTGCTCGATCAAATGATTCTGGTCGCCCCTTATTGCGCAAGGTTTCAAAACGTACCTTGAGGTAGTTCTGTTCGTCTAACGGAGGATGGTTCGCAAATGCATTATTGTCGTTCATGAAAGATTTCTCATATATGAAAGGGCAACATTTCAGCTGCCCATTACATTATTTTTTGTATTCTAACATAATATTTGCTTAATGACCATTACAAAACTAATAGATGTCAACATATTTATCGTATAGGTTAATCTATCTCCTACACTATAAATATTACTGTCCATATCTGTTAATATGCTTCTGATAAGGCTCATGCAGCACTACCCTCCACCTCTGTAGTTCATCTAGATAGGGTTTAAACGTATGTGTGACTGCACCTCCAAGTAAAAAACACCCTTAGGAATTCGCTACCGAGGGTGTTTTTTACTTGGGTGTGCATTTTCATCGACAGACACGTATTACGCGTAGGTAGCTGATACCTTCATCAGCAGCATAGTGAAGATTGCCATCGCGACGATAAAAAGGATGGCGTAATGTTTTCTGACGAAGCGATGGACAAATGGGTAGAGTGCTTTGGTTATCTCATACACAATAAGGTAGCGAATCATCCTGGCGATCACGGCAAGAACAATGAAGAATGGAATGAAAAAACCATAATCTAACGCCACTGCATTAAAGACCTTGTAAGGAACACCTGAAAAAGGTTGAAAGAAAATCCCAAAAATACCATACTCACTAAACCATTGGTTCACGTGCGTAATCATTCCCTGGTAAACATATGGCAGCGAGAGCAAAGAGCTTTCCGACAGATGAAGAGCGAGTGCGATAATCGTGCCTACAACAGTACCAATAATGTCATATATCACAAGCTGGACTTTGCGTCGCACTTTCATAAACATGATAAGAATGAGTAGAAACTCGGGTATCACAAACCAGATAACCGCTTCGGCAGCGGCCCAGGTTGCCACAAGCGCGTTTGATTCTGTAGAGTGAAAAAACTTTTCCATAAAATAATTGAAGTGTGGTCGCTTTAGAGCTATTTCTGTGCGGTGACGATACCAGAACACCGCGACAAATGGCGCAAAGAAAAGAACAATAGCGGCAAAAACAATGCAAAAATTAATCACAAAAGAAGCGATTAGATCAACCACAGCACCACCCCCGCATCAAGAAACAGCTGATACTGAGCAATTTTGCGAAAACTGTTATCGAGATCACCATATGTCGACTTTGATCTGAACAATGGCCAGCGCACATAGGTTAACATGCCTATCGCTGCGATAAGTACGGGCAATATCCATGGTGTAGTACCAGCAGAATACGCGACTATAGCGATAAAGCCTATATATCCAGCCAGAAAAGTTGTGGCACTCACCCAGGCTACCTTACGAGCACCGTAACACAATAAAAATGTTTTTTTGTGGTGACGGGCATCGCCCCGAGCATCTTTATAGTCTTTCAGCGCCGAGAGGGATATACGGCCTACCCACCAAAATATACCCGCTGCAAGCGCGGACGCTTCAATGTTCCCCAGCGAAAGACCGAATAAATACGGCAGAAACGCACCCGCCCCACTAAGCACGACAATCGACAACACGGGGCGACGAGATGCCTGCACAGGCTTTGAGTTATATAGCCAAATGACACCCAGAGTAGCTATCGCAACGAAGAATGCGGTCGAATTTGCTAGCCACGCTATCAGCAGGCTAAGACCAGCAAGCATCACGACATATATTTTTAGTCGTTGCAACACTGCGCTGTCTGTTGTTATAAGCTCCGGCCGCCCATTATCGGCATCGACTCGTCTATCCTCAATGTCGTTCCATATCATCGCAACAGAATTGAGAATGACAACTACAGCTACAAGCAGAAAAAGCCTTTGACTATTCAATTGACCAACTACTGCCGCACCGAGCAGCAGACTTACGACCGGGAACGCTGCGTCGAATAATCTAGAAAGTCTTATGAGTTTGAGTAAATCCGATGGCATGACGAACTATGCTGTCGTACAGCTGCCAAGACCCGTCCAGCAGCCTACTTGCCACATAACGAAAAAAGCGACAAATAGTATAAACGGACTAGCCATCAGTAGAACCGCGCCGGCGCCAATCCCGATAACCAAACTCACGCCAATCGACATTTTTCCATGCGCCTTAGCCCTAAAAAAGCCTACCATACTCGCAATGCCCAATCCCAAAAAAACCATAACAAGCGGAGGATATATAAACGACAAACAAGCAAATACCCCTGTTAAAATAGTGAGTTTACTGACGGATGTTTTGGCCGGTGGGGCGCCCTCTAGAGACTGCTCAGTCGTGTGCGTCGCAACGTCGCCAGACACGGCTGCCGACACGGGCTGTGGTTGAGCTTCGAGCGCTTTTAGCCGCTCATATTCCTGGCGATCAATCCAAACATTCTTATCTTCTTGATTATCCATGCTGTACCTTTCGCATCTTGCCCGTCTTGTTGATACGCTTAAGCATACTATTAAATCCAGCCAAAAACGCGAACAGCAAAACGATTGACACAAAAGATATGACTATCATGATCGGTCGCCTCGCAGTCAAAAAGAAGCCAGTCATGAGGACAACCGACATAAATAGAAATGACACGATACCGCTAAAAGGTAGGAGACGAGGAGAACGAAGCGCAAGGTGCACAACTTTAACTGTCGCTGGCAACCAGGCGATCACAAATACCAGGCCAAATACCAAGGCCTCTACTCGGGATAGATTGAATATCAGCAAACCATCGGCGATATATGCACTCGGCGGCACTACAAAGGCACGAACCGTAAGAATACTTGTTCCTGCCAGCACTAGGAGCGCAAAAATACGAGGCCGAGCTATGTCAAAGATGACGCCAAGCATACATCCAGTCGCAGCGATAAGCACTACGTCTGAGGCGAAGACCAGCGGCGACACAGCAGCCTCGGGAACTACAAATGTTGCAGCCCAGAC
>LCPR01000025.1 GCA_001003725.1 Candidatus Saccharibacteria bacterium GW2011_GWC2_48_9 | reverse complement strand
CAATAATATAAACGTATCTATTCAAAAGAATAATACGCAGCATATTCGGATTGATTTAGACAATATACTGCCAAGCGGAGGATATTCCGCTACCCTCTTGATTAGGAGGGGCGATAGGAGTGAGTACTACGCTAGATATCACGATATCATTCACTTTGATACTTATACTGCATCGCAATACGATAAACTTTGGAAAATGAGGGAACAAGTAAAGGCCAGCAGAAGTGAAGTCTAGCTCAACAGCACCTAAAGTGAGTATATTAACACCATGTTTTAATGGTGAAAAGTATCTTCATAAACTTCTAGATTCAATTCTAAATCAGAATTACCAGGCATTAGAGTTCATTATAGTAGATGATGGGTCGGAAGATAATTCACTATCAATCTTGAATGAGTATAGAGAAAAATTTAAAAATAAACACATAGAGTATCGAGTCATCGCTAAGAATAATGGCGGCGCAGCCAGTGCGATAAATGAAGGGCTTAAATATTTTACGGGTGATTATCTGACATTTATAGACGCAGATGACTTCCTGAATGAAGACTCGATACAAAAAAGAGTGGACTTTCTTGAAAAGAATAAAAACTTTGACGCAGTATATTCAGATACGGACGTAGTAGAGGATGTTGACTACTATAACATAGTTGATACTCTCAGGGACGAGTCGAATTCTAAACAAAAAAACTTGTTTATGAATATGCTACTCAATAGTAATTACATATGGACTCCTGCGTATTTTATTCGGGCACCATTTTTCAAAGATATTAATCAGGATTTGCATATCTCCGAGGCGAAAGCTGGGCAAAATATTCAACTATTTCTGCCACTATGGCATAGGGCAGTAGTGGGTTACCTTAACGAATCACTTGTAACTATAGTACGCCATAGTGATAGCCACTCTCGAACTGTCAGGGATGACAGAACAAATATATTTAGAGAGCGAGAGATAGAGAAAATATACAACGATACTCTTGAGAAGATGAATATATCGAAAGATGAGCGTCTTGCGTATAAGGGGTTAATCACTCAGAGATTTAAGCACGTTAATGAAAAGGTTTTTGTTGATGTGCAGGATGGTAGAGACGAACTGACTCGATTGTATGACCGCGATAGAGAAAGGTTTCATAAGTCGCATTTCACTAGCGCAGATCTAGCAAACCAAACCCAATTAGCCACTAGGATGATATTCTCCTCACATTCATTGGAAAAGAGTTTAAGCAACGAGAAATTTGAAATTGGTCACGGATTCATGGTAATTGGGCTCTTGAGGGGGTTCATTGATATCTACCTGTACAAAGGCTACGATAAAAACCATAAAGCATATATCAATACGATTTCAGTACTAAAGGCATTCTACGAGAGGCATAGAGGTACGGAATATCAAGCTGAAATAGATGACATTCTTGGAGATTCACTACTCGATATTATTCATACCGATAACTCTGATATTGGCGGAGCATTTTTTGTGTCTATCTCTGATAAGAAGAATAATAGTACAAAGAACTTTAAAGATCTTGCCGAAGGCAGGTTTGCAATAAGGACTTATGCGAATAAACCTGTAGCGAAGAAAGAAATAGAAGAAGTTATAGCGATAGCAACTAAAACACCGACAGTATGCAACCGTCAGCCTGTTCGAGTTCGTGTGATGTACGATAAGGACATTATCGCGAAAATTTTGGAGGTACAGGGTGGTATTGCTTACTACGACACCCCACCGGTTCTATTCCTTGTGACTGCCGATGACAATAGTTATGTAGGAGCGAACGAGAGAAATCAGGGATATATAGACGGGGGTCTTTTTGCAATGTCTATTCTGTATGCTCTTGAATTTAAGAATCTAGCAGGATGTCCACTCCACGCTATGTTTGAAACCGAACGAGATTTCAAAATTCGAGGAATGCTAGATATTCCGGATAATGAAAAAATTATTACCTTTATATCCGCCGGTTATTTCGATGATAATAGCGGTGTATGTAAATCTTTTAGATATCCGGTAGATCATATTTTAACTGAAGTTAAAAAGATTCATGATTTCAGCATTGAAGTTGCCATCCCGGATCAGCAGCATGATAGCACTAGTGTGGTAACGCAAAATATATCAACAATCGAACAAATTCGTATGAAAGTGCGAATTAGGACTCGGCTTAGGCAGCTCAGGGTAGATGCTAAAGTTCGCACTAGGGTGAAAAGATCTTTGTCTAAAGTTAGCAGGACACTTGATGAGTTAGAGTACAGTAAAGCCGACGGGGCGATTTTGACACTGACTGGATATTTCAACTACGGAAACGTTATACAGCGCTATGCAACACAAAAATACTTACGAAATAACGGATATAATTTTGTGTCTTATGTCGATCCATATTCCTCCATGCAAGATATGTACCGTGTAGGTAGAAAGAGGCGTCTCAAAACTCCCGTGAGAGCTCTGAAGCGTATAATTAACGCTCAGAAGCCATATTGGTACACTCCGCCTTTTCGTGAAATATACCCCGAATCGTATAGGTTAGAGAATATGATTAATTTTGTAAACAAGAATATATGGATTAAGCCATTTGATCCAAGGGACCAGTATAAAAAATACATAGTTGGGTCCGATCAAACGTGGCGTAATTGGTGGAGTGATAGAGAGATTCTAGGGTATTACTTCTTTAATTTTTTAAAGGGTCGCAAGGTAAAACGAATTTCATATGCCGCAAGTTTTGGGAACGACAAAATTAAAGATGTTATGAGTAATGAAGATGTGGAATATATAAAGCCATATATTGAGTCGTTTGATCATATATCGGTACGTGAGAAATCTGGTGTCGATTTGATCAAAAAAACATGGGGCATAGACGATGTAGCTGAGGTAGTTGATCCAACTCTTCTTCTTGACGCAGAAGAATACTCACAACTTATTGAATCTTCAAGTGTGAAGAGTGAACAGATAAATCCTATATTTACATACGTCTTGGGTGAAACGCCGGACCTATTGAGGTTTGTTGAAAAGATACAAGATGAGCGAAAACAGCCAGTTACGAGTATTCGTGCGCATAGCGGATCGGAGGACGACATACTTCCACCAGTAGAGCTATGGCTTAAAGGTTATCGTGATTCAGAGCTGGTTGTCACGAACTCATTTCATGGCATGATGTTCTCAGTTATTAATAATACAGATTTTATTATAATAGGACGCGAGTCTGGTGGTCTAACGAGAATCAAAAACTTCCTTGATGCATACGGTATAAGCGGTAGATTTGTAGAGGAGACCAACTTAGCAGACTTTAGTATGGAGAGTCTAGAGCCTATTGACTGGCACAGTGTAAACAAGAAAATGAAACATACTAGGGCGAGTAGCGGTGCATGGCTTTTGAGCGCAATCGCAAAGTAATACTATAATATTCTGATAGAATGGGATTAGTATGAGCCAGCCGTTGGTAACAATTGCAATCACCTGCTATAACTATGCTGAATACGTTGCACAGGCTATTGAGAGTGCGCTCGATCAATCTTATGATCACCTAGAAGTAATTGTGATAGATGATGGTTCAACAGATAACTCTGTCGCGATTATTAGTAGGTATGCAACAAAAATAAAAATGATATCCCGTAAAAATAAAGGGATTGTATATACGAGAAATGAAGCATTAAAATTAGCAAAAGGAGACTTCTTTTTCTTTCTTGACGCAGACGACTTCTTCGATAAGGATTATGTTAAACAGATGGTTGGGGTGGCTCAGAAGAATGACGCCGATGTCGTCTATCCAAATTGGCATGTTTTTGGTGACGCTAAGTACAGCAAGAAGTACCCTGAATTTGACTTGCAGCTACTTATTGAGCAACAGATACACTGCACGTCAGAGTCGCTTATACGCCTCGATGCTATCAAGGGTCACAGATTCGAAAGCGAAGAGGTTGCAGAGGATTGGGACTTCTTCTTGGGGCTTGCACTGGCGGGTAAGAAGTTTAAGTTAGCAAATGAATGCTATATAAATTATCGAGTTAGAAGAAATACGAGGGGAACATCTCGCTTATACTGGGATGATATGCGAGTATTCATTTCAATTTTATCCAAATGGGAGAAAAAATACCCAACTCTTGTTAATCCTGTAGACCTTCCTATTTCGGTGGGCAAAAAACGAGATGAGTTCATAGACGAACAGGCGAAAATCATAACACATAGTAGTGAAAAGATAAAAGAGCTAGAGAGTCAAGCAACTCAGCAGGTGCAGAACATAGATACCCTAACAAAGGAGCTGCATGATATAAGGGTTTCGCACGCATATAGATTAGGGCGCCTTATGATATCACCCTTATCTCGTGTGAAAAATCACAATAAGTAGTTTGCCCACTTCATTCTTTGTAAATACATGTTGAGCGGTTGTTGTGTATAGTCCAGTGATATGGTTGACTAAATCGAATTCAAGGCCGTGTTATGCGCGTATTGAGATTCTGAGCTTGGAATTGGGTGTATAAATCGGAAAGAATAAAGAATTTATTCCGAGTAAGTACGTTAAAGAGCGTCTATTTGCTCAATATACGAGTGCCTAGTGAAGTCGGTCATTATATTTTTAGACTTTTTGCTCATCTTCAGCAGCTCTTGGTTTGACAGTGAACTTTTGTTAGCTACCTTCTCTATAGCTGCAGAAATGCTTTTTATATCAGTATGGTCGATCAAATAACCATTCTTACCTTCTTGTAGTTGCTCGTCCACGCCAGCAGAGCTGTTTCTCAGCACTATATGACCCATGAGCATCCCCTCGGCAATATACAGGCCAAATGTTTCATTGAGAGAGCAACAAAGTACCGTATTGCACTGACTGGATATTCCCATGGCATCTTCTTTGGGCATTGGTTTATATACCGATACATAGTCACTAAGGGCGGATTGAGCTATCCATCGAACTTGTTGAGATATATAGTCCGAGTCAGTGACTGCTACCAGGTGAAGATGAACTTTTCTATAGATGGCTTGGTTTCCTTGGTAATGTTTATCAAGGAATTCCTGCAGGGCACTTAGTGCGAGTAACTGACCTTTTCGGCCGTCTGACGATGTTCCGGATAGCAGGATATTTATCGTCTCAAAATCTTTTTCAGATCGATCTTTTTTGTATTTTTCATCTACAGAAACCTGAAGGTTAATGAGACTCCCCGTATTGGTGCTTAATATCTTTTTATACTCGTCGCAAGTTCTTTGAGATGGGTATAACAGGGTAAGCTTCTGTGTCTCCGTGAGTGATTTGATGCGGTTGATGTTCTCTGAAGATAGGAACCCCGGATTTATTATAGATATCTGCGCCGGATCTTCATGAATAAACCAATATGCCTTCTTTAGCTTACCTATTTTGAGCCAAAGAAGAATAAAGTCGCGGTAGCTGTCGTATATTGCTATAGTATTCATAATAACTACGTCATCGGATTGCAAGCCAAGCTGTAGGCGTATAAATCTAAAGCTTGCTCCGTATACGGCTTTCTCCACCTTAATACCATGCGACTTCAAAACGTTTTCTTGATTTTTGGTTATGCCGGGTGCGAAGACGCGCACTCTAGAAGAGCCATATTTATTTACATACTCTTCTACCATTTGTAGTAATACTGCTGGTGCGCCGGTGTTGTCGATTGGGTGAGATATAAATACAAACTGCTTTTCACGCTTCGTATTAATTCTTTGTCGAGCTTGAGTCGTAATAATATCGAACGCAACCTTGGTAGTGGATTTCAGACCCTTTTGTCGTATTTTACGTACAACTTTCACCGGAAGTTTTGCTACTTTATGTAATTTACTCGAGTTGGCAATAGGTGACACGGACGGTTCTCCATCGAGTCCTGCTAGTTGTCGTAGATTGGACTCATCCTTGTATGGATGAGTGTTTTTCTCAATTACATCTTTAATTTCTGACGTTATCACATCCCAGTAATACTTATCTTTAAGCTTCTTGACGTTTGCTTGAATCTGCTTGAGTTGTTTGGGATGTTGCTGCAATTGCTCGATAGAATTGGCTATAGTAGAAGCAGAGAGCGAATCAAGCCTGAGTGCTGCATTATTTATAATCATCTCTTCGCTCAACGGGTCTCCGCCGTTCGTGATGGTTGCCGCTTCACCCCATACGAAGTCCATGACACGCGTGCGCCATGAGTATTTATTTTCTGCCCCAGGCTGATTCAGGCTGATTATGACGTTTGCGCCCCTAAACCAGTTGATTCGTGTATCAAAATCTACCCAGTCAACAAAATGCATGTTCTTGTCGAAAAGTTTGTTGGCGTGTGCAAACTCGACCGTTTTGTTATATTGTCGCGCTATATCCTCATTTGCATTGAAAGGATTTTTCCCACCAACAAAAACAAATTTTAATTTTTTATTGGACGATAGCTTTTTAATTGCGTCTAAATATTCTTCAATTCTGAACCAAGGATAGATACCTCCAAACCACAATACAACAAAGTCATCTTCCTGTATATCTATATCACGGTAAGGATTTGCTGAGGTCGTGATTGCGTCACGGTGAATACCGAACGGAGCATAGATTAACCGAGTGTTACGGTATGAATACGGGTTGATGATACCGAGGGCAGAGAGAACTCCGCTATAGAGTTGTTCCTGAGCTGGATTAGCATAGAGAAAATAATCACCTCGTTTAAGTGTCCGGTTGTGGCGGCGGAGGTCTGACATGTAGTTGACGTACTCGACATCCATATCTTTTGCATCACGGGCTGACACTTCAATATAAATAGGGACGTAGCAGTCGAGAATAAGCTGTGTGTCGTCGCTGATATTGTCGGCAACAAATACAGACACATCTCCCATGCAGTAACTTACTATAACTGCATCGTACGAATTCATCATCTTGATGAATTCCGCATCTAACTTCCAAGCGATAAGTTTAATACCATCATGTGAATCAAGAGACAGAGGGAAATTAGCACTTATGGCGACAGTAGCTTCTGTGCCGTTTGCCTGGAGGCCCTTAGCTAGTCCCCATGCGCGCATACCGCCACCCTCTACCGTCTGGTGCTCAGGAGTTGGTACAGGTCCATAAGATATTATCAAGCAACGTTTTTGCATCTTTTACATTATACCATTAAAAGTAGGCTGACATGTCTTTGTACTCTCTACGCATCGATACAACGATTGACTACGTTTATGTCAACATATGACGGATTGTCAACTTCAGTCGCTTGCTCTGGCATGTAGTAATTATAAACCTCAGCTATAGTGATTCTGTCTAGGGGTACATCTCGCTCAACAAGATCTTTTTGTAGTTTTGTTGCTCTCTGTTGAAAAAGGTTATCTCTGCGTTCTCGATCTTCAGGAGCCAGACCCGATGTTTGCATGTAGCCTTTTAATTCGAATATGAAATCTTTCTCAGCAGCTTTTTTATAAAAATCTGCCATCCTATCTAAAAGTAACCCGCCGCCGGTGTTGGTCTGGTAGTTCGAGGTTTCCGGTAAGAATATCATAGTCGCACCACGGATATAGCGCGCGTAAATACTCCTTGAGTCAATATACACTAAGTCATCTCTAGATAGACAGGTAGATGTTTCTGTATTTACGTTTATCTCTTCGGCTTTATCTTCGGAGGGTATTTTCCCAATTCTTGAGCCCGATTTCACGGCCGTGATTGTATCACCTCTTGCAGAAACACGTATTTTTGTAGGATATGTGTTATCGGTGAACTCGTATAGTAGATAAAATTCGCCGTTTGTCGCATCGTCCTTGCTGGTATGAAGCAGTCTGTAGTTTCTTTGGTATATATTGGAATTGTTTGTTTCAATATCCGTATCTTTTAGTAGTTCCGACACTTTCTCGGGGTTATTTTCAAGCAAGGCAGCCATGAACCTGTTGGCGGTATTGGTGGCCTGTGCGGCGGGTGAGGAGAGTAAAAAATATCCAATAAGCAAACCTACTACTATAATTAAGATAATCGAAGTTGATATAAGTATTTTCTTCATCTCTTAATACTGTAGTATGGGTGCAAAGAAATGACAATATGCACTTGGCTTCGTACCTATAAAGTGGTGTATAATCTGGAGTAGTGTGAAAAAAGAGAAACAAGGTACGAATATAATGAGAAGCAGCGAGACATCTGTGGTCGGTCGTCGCATCTCTAGCGTAAAATTGGGATTGTTGCGTATGACTGGAAAGTTGAGTTCTTGGGTGGCAATTGCATACATTTTTCGATTTGTTAGTTCTAAACTCTTTTTCTATGCGGTAATAGGGATATTCTCTTTGCAGGCAGCCTGGTTTGCAACTAGCTTCTATTACCCTATGTTATTTGATGAAAAATTTCATTTTGATCTGGCTCAAGCCTTTACAGACAAGTGGCTACCGTTCCTGACAAATGAGTCTGCAGGTATAGACTATTACCGAGACCTCGCAAATGAATCTGGTCTTTTGTACCACTTCTTGTTGAGCTTGCCGCTAAGATTTATACAGCTTTTTACGGATTCTCTTATGGTGCAGGTAGTGCTCTTGAGGTACACAAACATCCTACTGGTGATATCTGGCTTATTTGTATTTGCTCATTTGCTCCGAAAAGCAAACATACCGCAAGGTGCTGTAAACTTGGGACTGCTCGTTTTTGCTGGGCTACCAATGACAACCTATGTGGCTGCTACCATCAACTACGATAATGCTATCTTTCTTTTATTCCCTGTGTTTGTATGGTCCTGTGCGTCTGTATTGGCATTTAAAAAAGGCACGCGCATAAAGCATCTATTGATACTTATTTCCGTAGGGTGTGCTGCAAGCTTGATGAAATACACTTTTTTGCCGATTTTCTTAGCGGGCGTGCTACTTACAGCAGGCATTCTTATTAAAAGACATGGATTTAAAAACTTATTGAGTGGCTACAAAAAGGAATTTAATCAAAAGTATAATATTGCATCAAAAATAACTCTATGGCTCCTTGGAATAGTTGCGACCGGATTGATAATAGTGTTCTGTTCCGTATATGTCAAAAATATAATTATTTACGGTAGCCCCAGTCCAAAGTGCGAAAAGACTCTCTCTACGCAAGTGTGTCTAAAAAACGAAATATTCCAAAGAAACTATACCTCTAGACAGACCGTAGACGAGAGAACTCCAATGCCTTTAGCTGACTATGTTATCTTTCACTGGTTTAAGTCGATGACATTAGGTTTTGGATATGTTGCTGTGAATACTGAGGAAGGTGCAAAGGGGCCCGCACCACTGGCAATTATATATAGCGCGATAGGGTTTGGCTTCGTAGTTCTATTGTTCATATTTGCGGTGGGGTATAGGTATATTCCTAGGAATGACTACATGAGCGCAGCGCTTGTACTCTCTATATGTACGATAGTAGCTCTGCTCCTTTATAACACAAGAAGTTATTATGCGTATAACGAGGTGTTTGCTAATCAAGCGCGATACTTAATTTATGTATTACCTCTCTTTCTATCCTTAGGGGTTTATCTTGCAAATGTACTTCTCAAAGAAGCTCGGATTGCAAAGATTATGCTTTTGGGTGTATGTTTCTACATACTGTCTCAGGGTGGTGGAATGTTGTCGTATCTCGTGAGGTCTGAGCCAAACTGGTATCTTCCTAATGCAAAGGTAAGGGATGTGAACACTGAGCTGAAAGATTCAATAAGTCCATTGATAAGTAAGTAAATAATACTATATGTAGCTAGGGGATTGGCAGCCATTTTTGCGCGCCAGAAGTGTTTGACGTAAACGTCTGAACTGATGCCCCTCTTACGCCAACTTTTCCTCCGGCAACATCTAGGGACAATCTAGCAGTACAGGCTGTGGAGATACTGAGAGTGGAGTCGCTGTTACGTGTTAACTCCCAGAGTTGAGCACAACTGCCCGTACCTTGCATGATCTGCACCGCAGCCCCAGCCTTGCTACTTGCGTTTGCAACGTCTAGAAACTTTCCACTGACTGGTTGTCTCTTAAATTCCCACTTCTGTGCACCAGTTCCATTACTATCCCAAATCTGCACTCTCGTGCCATTTGAGGTTTGTCCATTGGTGAGGTCGAGAGATTTATTGCCAGGTGTCGACAGTGAGTACGTGCCATCTTCCAAGGGAGGTGTGCTTGTGAGCGTCCACTTCTGCGCACCAGAAGTATTGGAGGTGTACATTTGTGCTGCTGATCCATTCTGACCTATAAGACCACCTGCGATATCAAGAGATAGGCCATGTGCGCACGAGGATTTAATCTTGTGAGAACCGTCGCTATTGCGTAGAACTTCCCAGCGCTGCGCGCAACTACCTGTGCTTGGCATAATATGAACCTTTGCTCCAGCTTTCGTGTCGGCGTTCTTAACGTCGAGATAGCTGTTGCTCGCAAGATTTCTGATACTATACAGATTGTCTGATTGTCTCTTAAATTCCCACTTCTGTGCACCAGTTCCATTACTATCCCAAATCTGAGTCATTGTTCCATTTGCGGTCTGGCCGCCAGCTATTTCTAACGCTTTATTCGTTGGGGTAACTACAGTGTATACTCCACTCGCAACGGAATTTTTATTTGTCGCTCTGAATTCCCACTTCTGTGCACCAGTTCCATTACTATCCCAAATCTGCACCTTGGATCCGCGTGAAGTCCTCCCTCCGGTAAGGTCAAGTATATAGCCCGAGCACTTATTTGCTAGGACGTATTTGTTCTTTTCGAAAACGGGCTTCCATCGCTGTGCACAAGAGTCATTTCCCGTCCAAATCTGCACCGCAGCCCCAGCCTTGCTACTTGCGTTTGCAACGTCTAGAAACTTTCCACTGACTGGGTTACGTACGGAGTAGAACCCATCTGATTGTCTC
>LCPR01000024.1 GCA_001003725.1 Candidatus Saccharibacteria bacterium GW2011_GWC2_48_9 | reverse complement strand
GTAGCTGAACACCGCGGAGGTCTTCGTGAGGATTTGTGCCGTGATATCGAACAGCCGCTCGCCGCCGATGGTCAGGCTGCCGTACGAAGGCATGCCACAAAAGATGTAGGGATTCCAGAGAGGGAAGATTCCTTCCTTCTGGGCGTCGGTGAGAAATGTTTCGAAGGCCCGGCTGGCATCGGTATCGACATCGAATCTCTCGATTTTTATCACGACCCAAGTAGCAAAGCCATCCAGCGAGCCAAACGTACGCTCGTTGCTCTAGGTGCTATGACCAAATCTGGCGATGTGACGCACATTGGCCGTCAGATGGAAGAGTTTCCAGTGGAATCTAGCTATGGGCGCATGCTCGTTGAAGCATCTCAGTGCGGCCAAGAGGTGCAGTCTAAATTAGCGGCGATCATCGGTATTCAGGAGGTCGGAGGTATTGTGAAGGGCGGCGCACGGCACACGGGCTGGCACAAGTACACAAAGCAGACAAAGTCTGACCTTTTGGCGCAGTACGATGTCTACCTGGCGCTACCGGATATCATCCCCGAACAATACGAGGATATAGGTATCATTGGTAAAAATGTCCATAAAGCGACCGAGGTAATGGAGCGACTAGAACGCGACCTCAAGCTAGCGCGCATACCGCTTTCAGCTATTACCTCTGAAGAGCAAGATCAGTTAATGCGTTGTATTGTTGCGGGGCAAATCGACGAGCTGTGGTCTGTCGACGAGAAAAACGAAGCGACGCATGTGTTTACAAAACGTCGTCGACATCTCTCGGGCAGTAGTGTGGTACGAAACCCAAAACTTGTTGCCGGTACGCCGTTTGACTTGCAAGTACCAACACGAAGTGGGGGACTCGAGACGCTCAATCTCGTGCAAGGAATCACCGCCGTAAAAGTAGATTGGCTGGTCGATTTGGCACCGCATCTTTTCGCAAGTCGTCGCGGTAAAACTTTTTACGATCCTCGCACCGGCACGCTATCGTCTCGCCAGCTGGTCCGCACCGGCGGCGAGGTGCTAGAGGGTGCGAGCATACCAATTACCGAGATGACCAACGATAACATGCGACTTTTTGCCGACGCGTATGCCGAATGGGCGTTTGAGCAAATAGAGCGCGAGCGTCGCACCTTCGCCAAATACCACACGAAGCGCATTCCTTCTGTCGCACGTTCGCAGCTTAGGCAACAGGCGAGAATACTCGCGGGGCATGTGATTTCTCTCGATGCGCTGTCTTCGAAGCAGCGTCTAGAACTCATCAACCTCTCGAAGCTCGGTACGCATCTTGGCAATGATTTTATGGCGAAGCTCGGCGCCTCACCCGCCCGCCATGGACACACTAAACAGCAGTCCGCACGCAGAGGTTGGCAGCCGAAACACAAGCGAAAGTTCGACCGTCGACGCGACTCTTAGGTCGTAGGCGGGGTGTAGTGGATGGTATACTCATAGCATGGATAAAAAGGTGCTCGTCGATCAACTTCAAAGGGAAATAGTGGACAAAAATGTATGCCCTGAGCTTGCGTCTCAGGCACATAACTTAGTGATTGGTGCGGGCAATGTCGATGCGGATATCGTTTTTATCGGAGAGGCCCCCGGTAAAGCAGAAGACGAACAAGGGTTGCCATTTGTGGGGGCTAGTGGGCGTTTTCTTGATGAGATGCTAGGAGCTGCGGAGCTCTCGCGGAGCGACGTGTACATCACTAATATTGTGAAGTACCGCCCCCCAAGCAACCGCGACCCTACACTGGAAGAGAAGGCGGAGTTTTGGCCGTACCTTATGCGCCAGCTCGAAATCATCGCGCCCAAAGTCGTTATCACGCTCGGGCGACACAGCGGCATGTGTTTTATCCCGGAGCTACGCATTTCTCGCGACCATGGTATGGCTCGTCGGGTTACATATCATGGCAGTAATTTTTTGGTGATCCCGCTATATCATCCGGCGGCCGCACTCTACAATGGATCGATGCGCCAGGTGCTGGTAGATGACTTTGTTGCTGCCGCAAGACTTGCTCGCACAACGCGGTAGGACGGTTGAAGAGTCGCCGAAAATATTGACAAATGATATTTTTGATATATAATATTATCGACCGTTCTTTCAAATGTGAAATGGAGTGAACATGATCGTTCAGATGGCAGTCACGAATTTTATCGTGTGCATGTTGATCGCCGCGTTCTTGGATCTGTCGTTCACCGGCCGAAGGCTTCTTCGGCTGACTGATGCGATGTACAGCCGCAATGAAGCCGGGAGCTGGGTCGGCATCGTGATCTTGTTGCTGGGCCTTCTGTTGATTGTCTGGTACATACTGCCCGCTGCGCTTCTGTCGATACCTGCCGGCATGGCAGGCATGGCCACCTACCTCATTCTCTCATCACATATTACGACGGTTGACCCGAAAGGCGTGATGCACACCCTGCTCCGCCTTCGGGCGGTTCAATATTTACATGACACATCGTGTGCGTATTGCACTGAAATTGACAACAAGCAACTTAATTGCTACTATGGAAGTACTTTCAAGGGGAAACACTGCCGATTACCGACCGCCCAATCCTCATTTTTAATACATTTGAAACAACATTTTTGATAAAAGGAGAAACAATATATATGGGTCAACGACGACTCTCAGATACTCAGGCAGATGACCTGAGCAAACGCCCTACATCGGGACAACCAAAAAAACGATCTAACATCGCTGCACTCAACGGCACGAGTACCCGTAAGGGCGAAGTATTCCGCGCACAGCGACGTACCTCAGAAAACGTCAACTTGCGCGCAAGCCAGCACATGATCGACATACCAGTCAACAAATCTCTGTACAACGGCTACGACGGACGTCAATTTAGCTTGGCAGAATGGAAACGTCAGCCAAAGACACAAGGTCCAAAACTCAAGATTATGCCTATTGGTGGACTCGGTGAAATGGGTATCGGCAAAAACATGATGGCGATCGAATACGATGATGAGATTATTATCATCGATTGTGGTTTCTTGTTCCCTGGTGCGGACTATCCGGGCATTAACTACATCACACCAGACATCACCTACTTGCTCGAAAACAAGCACAAGATTCGTGCACAGGTATTTACCCACGGGCACCTCGACCATATTGGTGCATATCGCCATGTGGCGCACCAACTACCTGCGCCAGTGTACGGCAGCAAGTTTACGCTCGCCATGGTGAAACGCACTATGGAAGAAGCAACAAGCGGTTACGAGCCGCAGTACAACGAGATGGATCCTGAGTCGCACGAACGTATCCAGATTGGCGACAACTTTAGTATCGAACTTGTGCGCGTAAACCACTCAATCCCAGACGCAACAGCGGTTGTCGTACGCACACCGCTTGGTGTACTCATCGACACTGGTGACTGGCGCTTCGAAGAGAAGCCTGTCGATGGCAAAGAATTTGACCTCGCTCGTTTGACCGAAATTGCTTCTAAAGAAGGCATCTTGATGCTCATGAATGAAAGCACAAACTGTGAGAGCGAAGGCACGCACAGCCATGGTGAGCCGGAGATTCAGGCTAGCATGGGCCAGATTATGGAGAAATATCCAAACAACCGACTTATCATCAGTAGCTTTAGCTCGCAGCTCCACCGTATGCAGGGCATATTGGACGAAGCGAAAAAGCAAGGCCGCAAGGTGGCATTTGCTGGTTACAGCATGATCCAAAACGTCGAAGTCGCACTACGCACAGGAACTATCAAGATTCCAAAAGACGTCGTGGTGAAAATGGAAGATATCATCAAGTTGCCAGACGGTAAAGTAACAATTGTATGTACTGGTAGCCAAGGTGAGTTTAACGCCGTACTCAATCGTATGGCATCTGGTGCGCACAAGCATATCAAGATAAAAAACACCGACGTCGTAGTATTTAGCTCAAACCCGATTCCAGGTAACGAGAAGTATGTTGTACGTACGGTAGACGGCTTGATGCGCGAAGGTAGCGATGTGATACAGAGCGGTAAATCTCACCTAACAGGTGTAGGCCCACTGCACGTATCTGGACATGGGTACTACGATGATCACGTGAAATTAATTAACGCACTCAATCCTACATACTACATGCCGATTCACGGTGAATTCCATATGCTCGTGCACAACGCCGAGCTTGCCGAAAAAGAATGTGCGATTCCACGTAGTAACATTTTTGTCTGCGACAGTGGCGATGTTATCGAAATTACAGCGGAAACAGCCCGTAAAAACGGCCGAATCCCTGTTGGTGGCAACATGTACGATGATAGTGGTGCTATCGTGAGCGAAGTGGTGCTTAAGGACCGTATTCATATGTCGCAAGAAGGTATGTTTGTGGTGGTGTTGACGGTGCACAAGGGGAGTGGCCGACTTCTTACGAGCCCGGACATCATTTCCCGCGGTTTCATTTACCTACGCGATAGCGAAGAGTTGATGAATCTGATTCGCCAATACCTTAAGCAAAAAGTGCAGCGCAGCTTTGGTGGCCGCAGGGGAGACATGGATTCTTTGAAGAAAGAAATCAAAGACGAAATTACACACCTGCTTTACGACCAGACAAGGCGTACCCCTATCGTTATCCCTGTCATCAATGAAATTGGTGGTGGAAACGGCGGAAGCAACGGTGGCCAAAATGGCGGCAACAATCAAAACGGCGGCCGTGGTCGTCAGCAAGATGCTCGAAGGCAAGATAACCGCCAGGACAACCGACCAAGTCGCGATAGCAATGGTGCTAGTGCCGAAGCAAAGACATTTGCTGCGCCGCAGCCACGCAGCTTTCCTCCTAAGCAGGTGCCAGACACCGAAGTGGTGGAGCCGCGTAGCAAGCCGGACACTCGCGGCTACTAGCGAGCCAGGGAGAGTCTTTCAATATCCGCTACACATCGAATGTGGCGGATATTTTATTTACAACAGGTATCAAACCATAAACGGCTTGCAAATTGTAGTGTTTTTTGCTATAATTCAAGTATTCGAACGAAAAGTCAAATTGTTTGCACTTTGAGCGAATTCACCAGAGCCGATATTCATACCGTCTCTACGCATCCACGTATAATAAAAACAGTAGTATACTAGAGTTATGTCAAAAAAGAAAAAGAAGACCACTAGGGGCAAAAAAGCAGCAGCAAAGCCACAGCACAAATTACCAGCAGGGTTTTGGGCGCAGGTTGGTGCTGTCGCACTCATAGCGATATCGGTGTTATATATCGTGACGTGGTTTGGTGCAGGGGGCCCTGTGCTCGACTGGATTCAACAGACTAGCCTGGATCTGATAGGTTACGCAGTGTACGTGCTGCCATTGCTATTTGCGTATCTTGCAGTTGAGACGTTTCGGGCCGAAAACAATAAGCCTCCGTTTATGATGAAGTTTGCCACCGGTTTACTGATAGTGTGGTTTGCTGGTCTGTTCGGTTTAATGCAAGACTCTCAGGGTGAGACTACTGGGGGTTGGGTTGGCAGTATGCTGAACGACAGCGTAATGCTCGCTATGGTGAGCACGACGGTTGGCGGCTTTATCTATGTACTGCTTATTCTCATTACGTCACTGTATGTGCTGCGCGTATCGCCATTTAGTGTGATTAGTAGTCTATGGCAATGGATGCGCAATAATCTCAGCGAAGAAGAGCGTGCCAACAAAGAAATTATGCAAAAAGCCAATGCCGCAGATACTGCTAAGAATGCGGGCGGTATTCGCTTGAAATTTGGTGGATCTGAAAAAGACAAGAACGCGCGTGATGAAAAAGTATCGAAAGATGTTGGTGAAATAAAACTTAACGTTGGCGTACCGACTACAGAAGACGCCGATGAAGAAAAGAAGCCACGCCTGTCTAGTCTGCGCGGAAGCATACAGCAAGACAAAGTAGCAGAAGAAAAGCAGGCGCTCGTAGCAGTCACTGATCCGAACTGGCAGCCACCGCAGCTTGAGCTGCTTGAAAAGAAGCAAAAACCAGCAGATGCGGGTGATGTCCAGCAAAACGCGCAGACTATCAAAGACACGCTGAGCGAGTTCAATATTGATGTGGAGATGGAAGGCGCGAACATAGGGCCAAAGGTGACGCAGTACACACTTAAACCACCGAGCGGCGTTAAGCTTACACGCATTACTGCGCTCGAGACAAATATAGCACTCAACCTCGCGGCGCAGAGCTTGCGTATCGAGGCTCCTATTCCTGGTCAGAAGGCTGTTGGTATAGAGGTGCCAAATGTGCGCGCTGCCGACGTACGTCTTTATGGTATTTTAGAATCTCGACAATGGAAACAAGGTGCGCAGCCGCTCAGCTTTGCTATCGGGAAAGATATCTCTGGCCACTCAGTAGTAGGGGAGCTTAACAAGATGCCCCATTTGCTTATTGCCGGGCAGACTGGTTCTGGTAAATCTGTCATGATCAATACGCTACTTACTAGCTTGCTCTACCGCAATAGCCCTAGTGAGATGAAGCTTATTCTTGTCGACCCAAAGCAAGTAGAGATGGCGCCGTACGATGATATTCCGCACCTGCTTACACCAGTCATCAACGAACCAGAGAAGACGATTAGCGCACTTAAATGGGCGGTGAACGAGATGGAGCGACGCTATAAGCTACTTGCCGAAGAGCGAGTGCGTGAAATCGAAAGCTACAACAAACGCCTGAGCCAACGCGGTCGCAAGATTTCTGTAGAAGATGAAGACGGCAATATGCAGGAGCACGAAGAGGGTAAGATGCCGTATATTGTGATTGTTATCGATGAGTTAGCCGACCTAATGATGCTCGCGGCACGTGACGTCGAGGGACTTATCGTGCGTTTGGCACAAAAAGCCCGTGCAGTTGGTATCCATCTAGTGCTTGCTACTCAGCGACCAAGCGTCGATGTTATCACTGGTCTTATCAAGGCGAATGTGCCGGCTCGTATCGCATTTACGGTGGCGAGCCAGGTAGACAGCCGTACAATCCTCGACGTAGTAGGTGCCGAAAAATTGCTCGGACAAGGTGACATGCTCATGAAAACAGCCCAGATGGGCAAACCGAAGCGTATCCAGGGTGCCTGGGTGACAGACGACGAAGTAAATAAGATTACCGATCATCTCCGTATGCAGTCAGCACCACAGTACAACGATGAGATTGTTGCGCAACCAGTGCAACTTGGTGGCAAAGGTGGCGTGGTGATGGACTTCGATAGCGGTAGCAGCGATGACATGTACAAAGACGCACTACGGGTGGTTATAGAGAGTAAAAAGGCTAGTGCAAGCTTGTTGCAGCGACGACTCCGTGTCGGGTATGCCCGAGCAGCTCGCTTGATAGAAGAGATGGAAGAGCAGGGTGTGATTGGCCCAGCCGATGGTGCGCGACCCCGAGAAGTACTCGTGGCGAGCGTCGATGAACTTACTTCGTCTGAGTAGTGATAGTGTACGCGTGCTAGGTGTAGTCGCGGATGGTTGGACTGGATTTATCCACAGGTATCATGTATAATTACTAGTGTTATAAACTCAACTTGTGCATCGACACAAGTATCCAATAAGGATTCCATAGGAGGAAACCAGCATGAAAGAATACGAATTAACCGTACTCATTCATCCGGATCTCGAATCTGATATCGAAAAGCCACTCGAAAAAGTGCGCGATATCATCAAGAGCGCGGATGGTGAAATTTTCAAAGAAGACAACTGGGGTAAGAAAAAACTTGCCTACATGATCAACAAGCAGGATTTTGCGGTCTATGTATACATGGACGTCAAGCTTCCAGCGGATGCGCCACTGAAAATCAGTAATACACTCAATATTACCGAAGAAGTACTACGCTATCTCTTGGTAACAGTCGACGAAAAAGGCCGCGCTGCACTCGCAGAAGCCGCTAAAAACGCCGAAGCATCAGAAGCCGAAGAGAAATAATTTAGAATTAGAGGGAGCAAGGGTTTTATGGCACGAGCAATCAATCAAGTAATACTGATGGGGCGTCTGACACGTGACCCAGAGATGCGTACAACACCAAATGGCAAAAACGTCACGAGTTTCAGTCTCGCCGTTGATCGCCCGGGTAGCGACGATTCTGCGGATTTTTTCGACATCACCGCGTGGGAAAAAACTGGCGAATTGGTCAATCAGTATCTCTCAAAAGGCCGACGTTGCCTCGTGCAGGGTCGCCTCAGTTTCCGTTCTTGGGAACAAGATGGTCAGAAGCGCAGTAAAGTTGAAGTTATTGCCAACGACGTAACGTTCCTCGACGGACCAAACGGCGACAATAACGGCAGCGGTTCCAGCAATAGCGGCTCATCAGCGCCGTCATCAAATAAGCAAACTAAAGATGTCGCACCAGAAGATATCGACGACAAGCCGATCGATCTGAGCGAGATCCCGTTCTAGGAGTAAATAATGAAACGATTTAAAAAAGATACCCCAGCGTATTTCGATTATAAAGACGCGAAAACACTACTTCGCTACATCGACCCGTACGGCAAAATCGAGCCAATCGGCAAGACTAGCCTGAGTGTAAAGCAGCAGCGTCAATTGGCAACAGCCATCAAGCGCGCACGCCACTTGGCACTTTTGCCATTCGTGACAAGCAACTAGTTCGCTTCTGTCTGAGTGCATCCCTTTTCTAGAAAATGGGTGCACTTGCTACATACGCGAAACATTAAAAGGAGAAAATTGTATGTATCAACCAACTGATCTAAAAAAAGGAACTGTCTGCCAGCTCGACGGTAAGCCATACCGAGTTATCGAGTATTCGCAAAAGGTTATGGGCCGTGGCGGCAGTATCGTTAACGTGAAGCTCAAAAATCTTATAGACGGCAGCGTGATTCCTAAAACATTCAAAGGCCAAGAGAAGATCGAACCAGCCGAAGTGAGCAACAAAACAGTTCAGTACTTGTATAAGAGTGGTGACACATTCAACTTCATGGATCCTGAGACATTTGAACAGTTTGAATTTGGCATTGATACAGTTGATAGCGCTGCTGATTATCTCAAAGAGGGTAATGATCTGATGCTGCAGTTTTTCGGTGAAAAAGTGATCAATGTAGAATTGCCAAAGAATTTGTACCTTGAAGTGACCTACGCCGAAGACGTAGTTAAGGGTGATACGACTAGCAGCGTGCTTAAAGACGCGACCCTAGAAACAGGCAAGATTGTTAAAGTGCCGGCGTTTATCAAAACTGGTGATGTAATTTCTGTGGACACCGCTACTGGTGAGTATCGCGAGCGAAAAAAATAAACTAGTTTCGGAGCGGTTGATGTTAGCCGTTCCTACTGAGCCCGTTGAAACCGGTTCGCAGCTCGATACGTGGCCGCCCCATATTACGCTAGTGCCATGGTTTGATTTGCCGACGAATCGGTGGCAAGACTTTGACGCAAGTTTTAAAGAAGAGGACATCGTGTGGGATCTCGATTCTCGGGTGCGAGTCGTCAAAAAGGAATTATTTGGTACTGATGATGCGCCTATTGAGGTCGCGCGGTTGTTTGGAATTATGTCCGTGCTTGCTCATGCACGTTCGGCCGGGCTGGTGCGAGAATTTGGTGGTGAGTTTGATGTAACATATACGGGTAGCAATTGGCATGCGCATATATCCGATAGTACGCACCGCGTATACGACGTAGGCGAAGACATTGCACTCAACGCCATTGCTGTATTTCAGAAAAAAGATGGTGTAAAAATTATTAAACAGCAATATACGCGCAAAGAAGTCACGGGTAACCAATAGATCTCTGCGCTTATCCTTGCAGCAATTGCATTTCGGGCGTATGCTTATGTCACGTTTCGTTGTGACCTAGAGTTGGGGCGAGGCGAGTACATTCTCAGCAACCGCTGTGGAGTGACCAATGATCAGGAGGCGTATCGTGAAACACAGTGTCGTGTTTCGTGCGTTCGCAGCTCTCCTCGGAGGGTTTCTCTCGATGATGTTGGGGGTGGCAGTGGCGCAAGCCGAGCCATCCGATAGTCTGGAGTCGCATGGCCAGTCGCTTCTTCCTGTGTATCGGGGAATAGACGATGTCGATGTGACAAACCTGAAGCCCGGCGACGTTGTGCCAGGTTCTCAGCGAGTGCAGCCGTCCGTATACCGTGAAGCACAGCTGGTGCAATACCAGTATGTGTCGCTCGATCCGCGGACGCAGCAAAAAACAGTTGCGGTGAGTTCGGTACTTGTACCGCACGCACCGTATGCTGGTGTGCGGCCGACTACAATTGTGGCCGACCCGTACAACAGCATCACTCAGCTGTCGACAGCCTCGTTGAAACTGGCGACGATAGGGAACTACAATTCCTGGCACGTCGTCAACGGCATTAACTCCGGCTCGCTCGTCGTCGTACCCGACTACCTCGGGACAAGTGGTATGTATGGTGCGACTGAGCCGGCTGGAGTCAATGTGCTATACGCCACGTTGGCCGCTCAGCAGCTCACCGGCAACTTAGGTTCGCCTACTATTGGTACGGGTATCTCTGGTGGCTCGATGGCGCTTGGACGTGCTGCAGAGCTTCAGCCAGAGTACGCACCCGATCTCGACCTCGTCGCAGTTCAGCTTGTCGCGACACCCGCCAATTTCGATGCGGTGGCGAGGCACTTGAACAGCACCGAAGGTTCGGGGTTGTTCATGTTCGGCGCTGCGGTGGGTACTTCGCGGTACTATCCGCAGCTTGCGGAGCATCTGACGCCAGGAGGACGACTGCTCTACAGTGGTCTTGGGCTTGCCAACGTACCTCTTGAGGTAACAGTGCTGGCCGGACTACTTGGTCTGCGTGTTGAGACCTTGGTGCAAGACCCTGGGATTCTGGATCGGCCCGATGTTCGGGCTGTCATTCAGGATAACAACCTGGGTCAAGTGCGACCGAACGCCAAAGTGATGATTGTGAACCCCGTGGATGATCCATGGATCGCCCCCGAGGAAAACAACCTTTGGCTTGCGAACCGGTACCAAGCATTGGGTGCCGATGTACAGGTGGTCACGATGGACGGGCTGATTTGGCCGTCGCATTTGGCGGTAGACCCGCTGACAGACCGACTGCTGTACGAGTTCGCAAACACGGTGTTGCCTCCGGAGAGTCAGGTGCACGTACCGGCCGACATGGCTTGGTCGCCTGCATTGACGTCTCCAGTGCTCTACGGTGCAACGCACGTGCTCGGTAACGGGCTGCGTGGTGTGTCGAACGTTTTGGGTCTGGTCTCCAATCCGATTGCCACTGAGGTGATTCGGGGCGCAGATCAGGCGGTCGTGCAGGTTCAGCAGCACAACGACTCAACGGCGAGTCGGGCTGTGCAAGCAGATACAGTGGTCGAGCAGATTGCCGACGATGCAACTGCCTGGACTGAGCAAGTGGCGTCGGAAACCAAAGTGCAGGTGCGTCAAGTTGCACCTGTCGAAGTGGCCGACGTGGTTGCTGCAGAGAGCTTTTCTTCAGCTGTCTTCGAAAATGCATTCGCTTCGATACGAACTTTTTTTGTAATCTCGCCTTCGGCAAGTACCTGCTCCCGCCCAAGGACGCCACCGACTGGAAGCGTATGCTCAAGGATTAAAAAGTGCGGGCCTACCCTACCAGCTCATTGCCAACCAGGGCCTCTTTCTCTGGTATGATATATATAATGACAAAACAACGACTTGATATAGAACTCACTACTCGTGGACTGACAACGAGCCGCTCACAGGCGGAAAGTTGGATTAAGCTTGGAAAAGTGACGGTTGATGGACGCGTGGTGATGAAGCCTGGCCAGTTCGTGCGAAGCGACGCCAGCCTTGAACTGACAGCAAAAGAGCGCTACGTGAGTCGTGCGGGTTTGAAGCTCGCTAGTGTAGCACAATTATTGAATGTTAATTTTAAAGGCGCAACCGTACTCGACGTAGGCTCATCGACCGGTGGCTTCACCGACTATGCACTCCAACATGGCGCAGTAAAAGTATGGGCGGTAGACGTCGGTACAGAGCAACTACACCCAAGTTTGCGCCGAGACAAACGTATCCGATTATACGAAAAGACGGATATTCGAGATTTTAAGATGAAATATAAGCCAAATGTCGTGGTGATGGATGTATCGTTTATCAGCTTGCGAGAGATTCTACCGCACATCGCCAATGAGCTAAGCGATGCAGATACGCAAATAGTCGCTATGCTTAAGCCGCAATTTGAAGCAGGTAAGCATCAAGTAAACAGAGGTGTCATCAAAAACGACTCGGTACGCCGGCAGATTTTACGTGAATTTGAGGATTGGCTGCGCAAGTATTTTGTCGTACAAGACAAGCGAGACAGCGAGGTCGCTGGTGCGAAAGGCAACCGCGAACGGTTCTATCTGCTGCGCTTAATCCAGCAAAGCTAACCACTTTACTGCAAAGTGTTGTAAACCTTGCAATCGTGCCCGGTAAACGCTAAGCTTAAAAGCATGAGCAATATAAAAAATCGTCATGGATTTACAATCGTCGAGCTTCTTATCGTCATTGTTGTTATCGGAATTCTCGCCGCTATTACGATCGTTGCTTTTAATGGCGTGCAGGGGCGTGCTAAAATAAACCAAGCATCGTCTGAGCTAGCAAATATTAAAAAAGCTATGCTCGCGTACAAAGTAAACCGCAGTGAACTTCCACCGACGGGTGACTCGTGGAATTACGGCTCTAATCCTCCTACATGTGCACCTATAGAGAGTATGGTTGCCGCACTCGCAGCCGAAGGCTTCACGGGTATATCTGCAACTGATCCATGGGGAAACTGCTGGGGTTACGATGACAATGATTGTAATACAGGTTCTGCCGCTGGCTCGGCAACGTTCATAGAGAGTATCGGACCGGATGGACTCAATGGGGGGCCAGACGATATTTCTGTGCGGGTAAGTCTCAAGGAGTCGGACGGATGTTAAGGGTTGGTTTGCAGCGAAAAGACCACGGCTTCACGATCGTTGAGCTTCTTATCGTGATCGTTGTCATAGGTATTCTGGCTGCTATTACGATCGTGGCATTTAACGGCGTGCAGCAAAGAGCTAATAACACTTCCCGCATCAATGCAGTAGCTCAGACTATCAAGCTCGTAAAATCATATCAAGCGACCTATGGAGATATTCCATTAGCTTCGGGCACGAATGTGTGTGCAACTACGGATAATATCTGTTCAAGTTGGAATCAGACTCCAAATACGGGGAATAACACGAGCTTAATTACAGAGCTTCGTAAAGTTGGAGAACCAGTTGCGAGTGTTAAGAGACAGCCGGGTGACAATTATGGCATATTGTATAACGTATGGACGGACATATCCAGGGGGAGTGAGACGCTGTATGTGTTTTACTGGCTGGAGGGTCAAAACCAAAGTTGCGGCATGAAGGCAGACGCATCGAATTACACCAATGGTACTACGTGTATTGCACGAGTTGTTACTAGGTAGGCATTTCCGTATAAACTATAAGATATATCTTGAGCTAATATTGCCTTTTTGTCACACACACTATACGCTTAAAAGCATGAGCGTTAATCACAGCAAGCGAGGCTTTACAATCGTCGAGCTCCTTATCGTCATCGTAGTCATCGGTATTTTGGCAGCTATTACTATTGTCGCCTTCAACGGTGTGCAAAATAGAGGCTACGATAGTAGTGTACAAAGTGACATGTCGAGTTTTAAGAAAAAGGTTGAGTCAGCAAAGGTCTTGAGTACTGACGATCTCTATCCACCGAGTGCGTTTGGTGCTCAGGTTGGCGCAAGTTTTAGCAAGAACGCGTATCAAAACCTGAATAATGTCATTTACTGTATTTCGACAGACCGTACGGAATTTGCACTCGCGGGGCTCTCTAAGAGTGGTAAAAGTTTCTACGTGACAAATACAAAAGGAGTTAGCGATTATTCTTGGGCGTGGACGCAAGGAGGAGCATCTACGTGTCCCAATATGCTCGAAAATAACACTACAGCAGGAACATACTCGTGGGGTTGGGGATACACGAGTGGTGCATGGCAGTTCTAGACGTTGAAGCGAAACTCGACAACATCGTCGGGTTGCATGACGTACGTTTTGCCTTCGGTGCGGATTTTACCGGTACTTCGTGCGACCGATTCTGAGCCGGCTGCCGTGAGGTCTGTGTAACTAACTATTTGTGCAGCGATAAAGCCACGCTCAAAATCAGTATGAATAACACCGGCTGCTTGTGGCGCAGTTGCTCCCTGTTTAATAGTCCAGGCGCGAACTTCCTTTGGTCCAGCAGTGAGGTAACTCTGCAGTCCGAGCGTGTCATAGGCTGCGTGAATCATCTGTTGCAAGCCAGTTTCTTGCACGCCGTAACTCTCAAGTAATTCCGCTGCATCTTCTTGTGTCAGTGATTTTATTTCGTCTTCGAGTTGTGCGCATACGAAAATTGTTCGCGCCGGGGCAACAAGTGCGGTGAGCTCATTTTTTTTCGAGTCGTCGGTAAGAGTTGCTTCATCGACGTTAAATGCATAAATGATGGGCTTTGCTGTGAGTAGGTGCAAGTCGGATATCAGTTCGACATCAAGGTCGGCTAAGCTTGAGAGCGGGATGCCTGACTGCAGTTTTTCCAGGAGTAGTTGTAGGTAGTCGTACTGGGCCTTGGCAGCTGGCTTGGACTTTGCCTCTTTGTGAAGTTTTGTGCTGCGCGTTTCAATAGTTTGAATATCTGCCAGTATCAACTCGGTATTGATGATTTCTATATCGTCTTTCGGGCTGACGGGACTTTCATCGTGACGCATGACATTTGAGTTTTCGAACGCGCGAACAATATGCACAATAGCATCGCATTGCCTGATGTTGGCGAGAAACTTGTTACCTAAGCCCTCCCCCTGGCTTGCTCCGGCAACAAGACCAGCAATATCGACGAATGTCACTGTGGCGGGGATTACTTTTTCGGCTGAATACATTTTTTGTAACTCAGAAAGTCTTGGGTCGGGAACGGGTACGATGCCTGTGTTCGGTTCGATGGTTGCGAACGGGTAATTGGCAGCTAGTATGTCTGCGTTCGTAAGTGCGTTGAATAATGTTGATTTGCCGACATTTGGTAAGCCGACGATTCCAATAGATAGACTCATTACGTCAGTATATCATCAACAGGGGTGATACGTGAAGTATACATTGACATAAATGTATATTTTTGATATAATAATAAAAGATACAGATATGAAACAAACAGAAATATCGAGCTGATAGACACCGTCATTTTACTCTGGTAGTAAAAGCATCTGGTGGGCGTCAGAATTATATATGTCAGAAATCAAAACTACGGCGCCTACGTGAGCTGTTTTGGTCAAGTGTCTCTTCGCTGCGGCGCCGAATAATTCATTATAGCGACCTACATTAAAAGCTTCTTGCTACAGTAGTCTAAAACAGTTCTAAATACGCTTTACTTGGTGAGCATAAGCGTAGTATACTAGCGCCAAGGATTATCATGATAATGAAAGCGACGTCGCAAACAAAACAAGGAGTGGGTGATTTATGAGGGATAGTTTGCGTGCAGACACGAAAAAATCTGGAATGAAAAAAAGCTCTCTTTTTATAGGACTAAGTTTGGCTGTTGCTGTACTGCTGCTTGTTGCGGCAGTTTTCTTTATCCTTAAGTCGACAAACGTTGTTGAGCCTGTCGCCCTTAAGGTGGGTGAGCGCGAAGTGACGCTGGAGCAGTTTAACGAATATGTCAGACTGGGCAAAGCTACTACTACTTCTGAGGCCGATGTCAAAAAAGTAGTTACGGAGTATGAGAAAAAACAATTTCTAGCTGAAAAATACGACATTACTATACCAGAAGAATATATTGCCCTGAGTCGCCAGGATATGCTTGCGGACGCTGCATTCGGCACTAGCGGTGGCAGTATCGACACGCTTCGTACGGCAGATGACAAGTTGACGAAGCTTCGATTATATAATACTGCGTTTGATACCTACGTAGTGCAGGTTTCAGACGGCGGAACGGCAATCATACTCTACGATATACCTATTGTTGCATCTCTCGAGCCAAAAGCAGCGGCTGAAAGTGCGATAGCCAATGCAAAAGATATCCGAGAGCAGATCAAAGAGGGCAATGTAAGTAGTGTTGCCGCGGTAAAAAAAGCTGAACAACTTAATATAGGACAGCCTGCTCAATCAGGAATGTACTTTATACGATCTTCTGACGGCGCGGTACTGAGTCGTTACGGTGGCGGAGTTTATACTCGGCTGCTAGAACCAACATTGATTCAAGAAAACATTAAAAATGCAAAACCTGGCCTCACAGAGGTTAAGCAATATCAGCAACTGAGTGCATATTTTATCAATGTGCTCGAGCGAGTTGAGGCGCGCAAAGATTTACAGGCAAATGTAGAGACAGATATGGAGAAAATTAAGGTGGTAGATTATGTCAAGTAATATGTTCGCTTCAAAAATGAATCTTCCATTGCTTGCGGCGATGGCCGTACTAGTATTTTCGATCAGCACGATTGCTGCTATGTGGGTAACTTCACCAGCAAATGCTAAGAGGCCAGGGCCTCCATACAGTAGTGCTATGTCCATGCGTGACGATGGCTGCTACAGTACGCTTGGTACGGTTAGTAATATATCGACACTACTGGGCGGAGCAAGCTTCGGACTCGTTAACGCTATAGTGAACGTACCTGTATACGACTGGGACCAGTCACCAAATACCGTGTTTACTGTGCAGTCACATACGCCAGCAGCGGGTTTGCGGGGCAACTTAGGCGGTAATGTGGTGGGGTATGCGCAGGACTTTGATTTCAAAGTTACGCCTGTACCGAACTTATGGTGGATGGGTCAGTACTTCACTAAACAGCTTCCATACGATGCTGGTCAGCTGGCACTGCTGGCGGGCGGCACCAATCCATTAGCAAACTCAGGCATCGGAAAATCACCTCAGAACCCGTTCATCGCCAATCCATTTATTTACCAGCAGGGTGCGATATTGTTTCCAAACGGGATTCCAAGGATCCAGGTTATTACCGGGCCGCTGACTAACCCTCAAGGTTCGGGCAACTGGCTCAATAGCATGAATCCAGCGACTATGCTGACAAACCTGCAAGGCATGCTTGGTGCAGGCGATACGCTTCTTTCTCAGAACGGTGATGTTGTGTCGGACGTGCAAAATGGCGACATACGCGACCTTGTTGGCGGGTTAAATACCTCTTCGGCAGCGCTGGCAGGCCAAGCTGCAAAATTGCTAATTGAATCGCCACTGCTTGCACCGGCAACAGTCCAATATAATATCAACGGTGATAGGCCAGTAGATCAGTGCTATGAATCACTGACAGGTTCCAAGAAAGTGCCAGCGTATGCCTTCTCTGTACTTGATACCGCAATCCCCATCACTATTCCTGGGTGGCTGTACACACCAATCACACTGCTAGACGGCAAAGGCTTCTCTTCGGCTGGTATGACACTATACCCACCGGGAAGCATTAATGGCAAGGATTTGCTCGACTGTTATGGCCGAGGTGTACAACCAATAGTCACCGGGTCGGGACAATACAAACTTGGTGACTTTGCTATCCCTGGCTATGCAGGGGCAAACGGTAGATTCATGATACCAATCCTCGGTCAGATATGGGGGGTCGCAGCTGTTGGACTCGGCTCATACCTTGTGAATACGGGTGTTGCGGCAGCTATTACAGCGGCGAGTTTGGCTGCTGACGCCGCCGCACCAGGTACTGGTTCATCTGTAGCTAGTGTTGCATTCCGCTTACCTGCGATAGAAACCGCGTTTGAGACATATACAAGTGGTTTTGCGTATGGGTTCTTACTGCCGAATAACGCAATCAAGCGGCTGCCAGACTACATGAACAATCGTGTGGTGGATTACAATAACTCTAGTATTTTCAGCATCAATGGCACGTACTTGATAGGTTCAAACGGAACAAATCACGCATTGTCGCAAAACGGAAAGCAGTTTAACCCCGATCTTTATGTGAAATTAAAGAAACCGTATGAACTTAGCCCTGTCTTTGAAATTGACAATCAGCCGACGGATGCGCGCCGGGACAAGCTCGATGGTACAACCGTACGAGTTAATATCAGTAACAAGAAGTCTGGTTTTGAAAAAGGCAACACAACCATTCGCGACAGTACAAATGTATACAGACCGTCGGGTAGCGATCGTGGTGGCCCAACGTACGACGACAACCCAGGCGGCTCAAACCGATCATTCACTCGCGCCAGTGTGTACCGTATCGTCATGAAGCCAGGTGTTATTCCAAACGCAATTGATGTGGATAAGCGTGCATCAGGCTCTCGGACTGCGTATCTGGGCGCAGAGCTCGGGGCGAGCACAGATTCATGTAACTTCTTACGACAGAAGATAATCGATGGAGATACGTCGACAGCAACGGGTGGTCGTCCTTCGACTGTGACAGGTAATAATGCGAACAACGGCCGACCGGAGTTCAGCCAACCAGATGCGTTCCAGTGTGATTATGCGACGCGCAGTGACGGTAGCCAGGTGCGAGATGTGGAAGTCCGCATGAATAGTAGTACTGACCTGGCCAACCTATACGACTTTGCGGAGAAAATCCCGGCAGAGACAGAGCCTGGTACAAAGTATTGTTATGCCGTGTATTACGACAGCTTTGGTAATGACATCAAGTTTGCAGGTCGCGAGTGGTGGAATAATGGTCGCACAAACTACAATCCAAACTACAACGCTGCAACCGATAAGCGATTCCTCTCAAAAGCCAAATGTATCATCTCTGGCTACAAGCCAAGCATGCAGGTGCGTGGCGGAGATCTTACGGTTAATGGCGGCGTCTACACGGGTACAAACACAAAAGACTTCTTGGCCTCAGGCACCGACCCTAAAGAGCTGCGCACCTATGGTAGCTGGGCAGAGTACGGTATCATCGCATCTGGCACGGTGAGTCGCATGGGAAGTGGCGCGATATACCGCACAGGACTCATTCCAACCATGGAAGAACTTGGGTACTTAACCTACGCGAACAATAGAGACTCGTCTGGCAACGCAGACTATGGCAAATACGCAGCACAAGTTGACGATGGATTTGACCGTGTGACCAGGCAGTTTACTGCTATGAGCGACCAAGCGGATATGAGGCTCGCGACGCGAAACAGCGT
>LCPR01000023.1:12032-29841 GCA_001003725.1 Candidatus Saccharibacteria bacterium GW2011_GWC2_48_9 | reverse complement strand
TTGTCTCTTAAATTCCCACTTCTGTGCACCAGTTCCATTACTATCCCAAATCTGCACTCTCGTGCCATTTGAGGTTTGTCCATTGGTGAGGTCGAGAGAGCGACCAGAGGCAATGTTCTGCAAAACGTACGTGTCGTCCGGGATGTATGACTCGCTGGCGAGATATGCCGCTGATGCAGCGGAGACTCCAAACATGTTGTGGTACATTGTCCAGAAATTACGATTACCATACGCACTACAGCCGTCGCCTGTGCCATATAAGTTATTTAAGGCAGCTGCATTTGGTTGATATGGGGTGTAGTTGTAAAGACCTGCTGTTGCATAGTTGGATAGATATACTGACGTTGCTCCACAACCTACATTTGGGTTGTACTGTATGCTATTATTTTGGAACGGCTTATATCGATACGAAGAAGAATATGTTTTGTAGTTTTTGATTTGTTTTGCACCTTGTGTGATTTGTCGATAAAACCCACTAAAGTTTGGGTCGCATACGACCGGCTGTCCCGCTGGCGGATCTGGACACGCATAACCCAAGGCTGCGTCAAATTGACTAGGAAGTGGCCATGTGTCACTAGTGAGAGGGCCGGGGGACTCTTTGCGTAACTTCACTAACAGCACTTTCGGATTAACCCCATAAGAGTCAGCTGCTCGTTTAATTATTGCCGCAGAGCTGATTGCTCCAGATGGAATAACATTTGAGTTTAGATTACTTGCTCTAGTAGTGGGGTTTTCGTAGTAGTTATTGAGGCAAATAAATTTCCCCGTATGACCGTAGACCGAACGAGCCCATTCCGCTCGGGTAACTCTTCCGTCACCATTATAGTCGTTGCCGCCACCCCACTCAGATGTTTGGCTGCCGTTGACGTCGCAGTTTATTTGGCTATTTAGCCATCTCTGTATTTCTGCTTCCGACATGCTGTTGTTGTTGTAGAACTCAGCATCGTCAATAATATTGCCGGCCCGCCAATCCGCTTTCGATAGAGCATTAGCGGGCTTGTTATTTATGACGTATATAACCACACAAAGGCAAATGGCAAGAATCGAGACAAAGACGCTGATGATAATTTTCAACTTGTTATTTCGGGTAATTAGTATCATTTTATCGTTAACATTCCCTTGGCTTCAATGATTGTGTTGTCTGGGGTTGTATATGTTACTCGAGCGTTCCAGTCGCCAAGGTATGTGAACTTGAGGGCTGACATTTCAAGTGAGCAGTTAGTTCCTACTACGGTCATATATTCACTTATAGCACCACCAACAGAAGTAAAGTACACTATACATCGGCCACCTTCGGGAGCATTTTTGAATTGAGCTGTAGCACGAACTGTATTGTTGGTCTGCGACAATTCGGTTATAGACAGAGTTGCATCACCGCCGATGGGGGTAGTTGGCTCTGGTTCTATGGTGTTGTTTGGCTTCGTACTGTCCGGCTCGCCAGCAACGGGAGAGTCTTGTGTCTGCTTGGTAGGGGTACCGTTGTCGGATGTATTGTCTTTGTCAGTCTCTCGATTCTCAGACGTACTGTCGTCTCGAGGCGTATCTGTCGAATTTTTAACGTAGCTATAGACTAAATATGCACCGATAGACAGCATGATTGCTGTAGTTACAGCTATTAAAATTACAATCTTTTTATTTCGAGGTTTATCTTTTTTTATTTTCATAACAATGCTAGGTTTATGTAGCTACTTTAACATAAACATTATCAATAAACAATTTATATGCTGTTGTGTAATATGCTGCTGGGTTTAATTAATCCGTGTTTCAGTAGATTTACTGCCTTGTGACGTTGTCACTGAAGGCATTAATTGTCTTAGATCGAAGTCTATCTGTCTCTATTGTGATACTTGATTTAATACGATCACGGTTTTGCAGCAGCTTTCGCAATAATAAAGTTATGTCCTTACTGAAAGTGTCTTCGAGAGAGTTTTCAATCGGCAGACAGAATTTACTCTGTCTGACTTGATCGAAAAAAACACGACCCTTATCTACATAATAAACATTAATAGAAGGTACTCCAGAGCTAATACCGATGATGTTAGAATGAAGCCTGAACCCAACCATGGCTTTTGCGCCTGATATAAGCGAGCGGAGCTCCGAGGGACTAAGGTCGTCTTTATCGGCTACGTATGTCTGAGTCGATGTATTGCTTTTCGCTAGCAGCTGACATAGCTTTTTGTCACTTTCTTCCATGTGCATTGGCATAAGTAAGATGTTGACCTTATGTTCTCTGGCGAGTGTTGCGACTAGCTCATGAAGATTTTTTACGTACGCCTTATGCTCTGTCGTTTCGTTGACAGTATTGACCCTTAGTACACTGAGTAGCTTTTTCTTATATTTGTAAGGTAATATACCACTTTGCTTATAGTGGAACCAATCTCTTGGACCTATACAGATGAAGTTATCGAAAAATGATTTTTCAACGCCATGTGACGCGCAGATTTTATTAATTAGCTCGTCTGATAGTGGTTCCGGCCTTACTATCACAGCCGGATCTGAGGCTGATACAACCTTATTTCTAGATACACCCCAAGAGATCAGTTTATCGTGCGATTCATCGTCACGCACAATAAATTTACGCGTGCGGCCAACAACATGAACAATCAGTCTTTTGCTTATCGACGACTTGGTTGGGCCAATTCCCTGATATGCACCATATATATTACTATTTACTCGTGAGAGTAGCGATATTTTAGCAACCCAATACCACAGTGCAGCCTTATTAGTATAGTCTTTGAGTATCTCTCCACCACCCCACAGTACGATATCACTCTTTCTTGCGGCTTTTGCGAGGCGAATAAAGTCGACTGGATTGAGAGACTGGAAATTCATATCCAGAAAATCTATGCCGTACCACTCACTATCTCTTTCGGGGTTTTCAGACAGTCCTGTGATTTCTGCTTCTGGAAAATGCTTACGTATGAGTAGTATGTTGCCTTCGGCGATTGCTCGATCGCCGCGGTTACTGGCTAGGTCACTATTGATGAGTAATATTTTCATAGTATGTTGATTCTCTCTTGTGATCAAAATCGCATCATATTTCTTCGAAAAAGAAGTTGTAGTATTTTTCTGCAATAGTTTTCCAGGCAAACTGCTTTGCTGTTTGTGTCGCCATTGAACTCATGGCTCTCTTTTTGCTGCTATTTAGCTCGAGAGTCTCGGCGATTGCGACGTATAGAGCATCAGCATTTTTTTGTTCTACTAAGACTCCGTCTTTTCCGTCTTTTAGTATATCATCTGCTCCGCTTTCGTGAGTGGCAATACATAGCTTTCCGCCAGCCAAACCCTCTAATAGCGACACCGGCAAACCCTCCGCATCGCCATCATCTGTGATAATGGACGGAACGGCGTATAGCGTGTGTGACTCTATGAGCTTCTGTTTTTCGATGCCACTTACATAACCAACAAATTTAACCCTGTTGGCATGCTTTAGGTTCTTCGACTGAGCTTCTAGATTGTCTCTGAGTGGTCCATCGCCAGCTATAGTGAGTAGAGTGTCGGGATGCTTCTCTGCAAGCTTATCGAAGGCCTCTAGTAGGTACGCGACTCCCTTTTTCTCTGCAAGCCTACCTATAAAAAGTACATGTTTATTGTCGGTAAAGTGCGTACTTTTAACTTCGGGTATTGGTACGCCCATAGGAATGATCTGCAGCTTATGATTGAGTGTATCAATTTCGGCTTCATCGAAGAAATCCAATAACTTATTCATCGACCGGGTGCTCACTGCGGTGATTTTATGCGCTTTTCGAGCGGTATCTTGAACAACAAGCTTGCCAAATAAGGGTATCTTTTTCCAGACAGACACGTCAGACGCATGCGTGGTGAGTACGAACGGAATGTTTAGCAGGGCTCCGACAATCCTTGCGTTTACTGCTTGTGGAGTGAACCAGTGTGCGTAGATGATATCTGGCTTTGTGCTACTAGCAGTAGACAGTAGTGCTAAAAATTCTCCTGTAAATAGAAATGGCACTATAGCATAGTTGAGTGGATTTTGCTTTAAGGCGGGCATGATACCGCGTCCGGCTAACTTCTCCCATTTGCGAGGCCACATGTAGTGAAACCTATGTTCAGTGTAGTGTGGGTGTATAGTTTTTGTTTTTGTGCCTGAGCGATTATCGTGCGGGGCGAGCACATCAAACACTAGGGACGCGTCGTGCTCTCGGAGCGCAATCACCTGATCTTTGACGAACGCCGGAACAGGATCGCCATCACTAGCGGGAAAGGTTGATGCTACGACAAGTATCTTCATATCAGACAGTATAGCATCGCCGGCTAATTTTTTTGCTCATCATGCTTGGCCTGCATTTTCATAGCTATGATATCGCGTGAAAATATCGCTGTCATGATGCCTGCTACTGTCGAAACGAGTGCTCGTTGGAGCAAAGCCGCGACTATGGTAATAGGTACCGGCACGCCAACGAGCTGTGCCGAGAAGATCATGATACCTTCTCGTATACCTATCCCAGCTGGTGTAATGGATAATACGAGACCCCAGCTGCCAAGCGCGCCAATAAACAGTGCCGAAAGAGGGTCTATATCTCCACCAAGCGCGTAGTAGAGACAGTAGGTGAGCACACCCGAGGACGATATCATGATAACCATCCATGTAATTGTTTTTGCCATCAAGCCTTTGTGAGATCGTACTTTCATAAATTCAAGCGGAAGGTCTGCAAGTTGCTTGATAAAGTTTTTACGTAATCGTTTATGTAAAGCTCCTATTAGCTTAGACATAAAGCCTAGAGGCATCACGAATAAAATACAGAGCACGCCAATACCAATGAGTATTACCGAATAATTCTCCATGCCTAAGCTTGTGTCATGAACGGCAAAAAAACAGACACTCGCGATAATTCCCGATATTATTAGCTGTAAAATGTTTGAAACGGCAAAACTTGTAGAGAATTTTGCATATGACACTCGATAAGCTTTTTTGAAGTACACCGCGCGAATTGACGCGCCTACATAGCTCGGCGCAAGTTGATTGGCGAATCTATTGACCGACGAAAGCCCTAGCAGTTCTTTTTGAGAAATTCGCACACCGTGGGGCTCGAGTGCAATCTCATTTATTGCACCGGATGCATAAATACTGATGGCTACTGCTGGAATCGCCACTACTAAATACCAAGGGTTTGTGATAGATATTTGAGAAAAGCTATCCCAATTGTTCGTGATGTACCACGCGATTGCTGCAAGAATCGTCAAGGTAATGAGTGTTTGAAATAATTTTTTCATAAACGTAGGTTACTTTAATTATAACAGTAGAAGGTGTGTATCTGTATAAGCTACGGAAGATTGGTAAAATTGTGAGATAATAAGGCGTAATGATGGAAAAAATAAAAGATATTGTGCGTTCGCAGAAATTTTTCGTTGCTACGCTAATACTTTTTACGCTACAAGGACTATTTTTTACGGTAGTCGTTAATCCATCTCTTGAGATTGGCGATACGCCATCTGAGCGATCGGGCGGCGTAGTTCCGGACGGCAATAGACACCTTGCTACAATATACTATTTCGCCGAGCAGCCAATTCAAAATGGACCCTTCATTCACAATATGTCCGATGATGATCTTGCCCTTGGAGATCTCGAGCGATTTCCTAGCTACTTGTACTACTACATCATGAGCTTATTCACGCGCATTGCGCTTGCGGCTGGGCTGAGTGACTACGGTATCGTAATGATGATACGACTAATAGGACTTGCTATGGGTATCTTTGTCTTGATGCTTTTTCGTAGGATTGTACGCTTAGCAGGTACAGGTAATGCTATAGCAAACATTGCAACACTTGGTGTAGCAATGACTGGGGCCTTCGCGTATCTTGCACCAGCAGAAAACTATGATGTTATGGCACTGCTTTTCTGGATGTTATTCCTTCTTGCAAGCATGAAGTTGATCGTGAAAAAGGACGCTACGCAGCTGTACTGGATGGCGGTATGGTTCTTCCTGGGGAGTATTACGAAGTATACGTACTTGCCGTTTATGGGGTTAGGGGGTTTGATTGCAGTATGTATGTATGTACGGAGCGTAGGCCTTAGCCTCGTGCGAGATGAAGCACTACGTGAATTTAAACAAAAGATTGCTATGACTGCTAAGCTACAGATATTTATACTGGGCGTGCTGTTAGTGGTAGCTGCAGCACTATTTCTTGAGCGAATTGGTACAAACCTTGTGCAGTATCGGTCGGTTAGTCCTAGTTGCGCAGTGATTCATAGTGATCAGTCTTGTAGAAACTATAGTATATATCAACGAAATGTAACAAGAGCCGAGCAAGTGGAGGCAGGCACGACTTGGACGAATGAGTATCATTTCATAGAGTATACTTTTGCTTGGCTTGCTCGGTATTATGTCTCTATGTATATCTACTTTGGCCACATATGGATATATGATGTATCTCAACTGCTTATTGTCAGCGTTGTGTTAGTTGGTGTAATGGTATTCTCGGCAATAGTGTATCTTGTAAAAAAGCGCCGAAAACCGCAGCTAAATATAGCGATGAAGTACCTACTGATCATGACAGCGGTAGTGATAATAGCCCAGTATATTTTTAACACGAGAACCTACTTGTGGTCTGGCGGAGAGATGTACGCACACCAGGGGAGGTATCTACTTTCTGTTGTAGGCTTTGTATATGTTGCGCTGTTGGTGCTATGTCGTGATGCATACAAGGCAACAGCAAGCAAAAAGAAGCCATATATACTGGGCGTGATAATAAGCATCGGTGTCATCGCTCTCCTTGCAAACGGCGCCGTGTTGAATCTATTTATCCATGCCAATAGTCCAGATTGGTATAGTGAGATCGGTAAGCGGATGGTACCCTCGAGCTGGTACGATCGATAATTTATTTCTCGTATTGAATTTTCTTTAAACGCTCAAGTTCATCTTCTAGTAGTACGCGGTTCGTGTGCTGCAGGTCTGCGATAATAAGAAGTGCAAAAGATAAAAGAGAAGCCGTTAGCAAAGCTGAGCCAATAATGAGAGATTGAATGTGACCTGCACTTCCCTGTATTAGCCAAAAATAGAAGAATCGCGCAAACGGCACCAGCGCAAGTAGAAATAGAATGGTACCAAGTGTCGCAAACAATACGTGAGGCTTGAACATAATATAGCTACGCAGTATGGCTTGAGCGGACTTGGCCATATGTTGCCAAATATTCTTAAACAAACGAGATTCGCGGGTTTTCGCATTCGTTTCTATTTGAACGCTGGCGATAGCAAGGCGCTTATTGCCAGCTTGAATGATGGTTTCCATGCAGTAGCTAAACTGGGTGACGATATTGAGCCGGTAGAGTGATTGACGTGAGTATGCGCGAAATCCGCTTGCTGCGTCCGGCAGGTCTGTTCCTGCGGCCTTGTTAACAACCCAACTACCAAAGCGTTGCATGAACTTTTTGAATGGAGAGAAGTGTGCGATTGTTTGCGTTTGACGATCACCAATGACGATATCGGCCTGGCCCTTGATGATAGGCTGCACTAGTTCAGATATCATGGCCTGCGGGTATTGATTGTCGCCATCTGTGTTGACGACAATATCGGCACCATGAGCTAGCGCATAGTCTACACCATCGCGAAACGAGCGAGCAAGCCCCATATTACGGCGGTGTGTCACGAAGTGTTTTACTCCATGTTTTTTGGCGACTTTTATGGTGTCGTCGGTAGAGCCATCATCTATGATGAGGATTTCAATCGTATCTATCCCTTTGATTTTCTTAGGTATAGATTCGAGTACTAGGTGTAGCGTCTCTTCTTCGTTGAGACAGGGAACTTGAATAAATAACTTCATAGTTATTGCTTATTATACCATCGGTCTTGTCAATTATCTACCCACCCCAGTGTAATCAAACCCAAGATTCTCAAGATCGATGTAATTCTTGTACGCGTTGACCGCATCGATCACTACTGCGCCTGGGTTGAGGTGATCTGCAAATACCTGAGCTGGAGAGCTCATCAACTCGTCCCAATCTGTCGCGAGCACCACAGCGTCGCAGCTAGCCAAGGCCTCTTCGATCGACGTATGCAACACTACGCTTCGTCTTAAGTCTTCTTTGGCCTCTTCGAGTGCCTGCGGGTCGTAGGCGAGTACCTCTACATCGAAAGTATCGAGTAGATTGGCAATTTTGACACCAGGAGATTTGCGAGTGTCGCTCGTACCCTTCTTAAACGCAAGGCCAAGCACCGCGATTTTTTTACCGGACAAATTACCGTCCAATCTATCTTTGAGCTTCTCTATGACATATCCTGGCATTGACTCGTTAACTTGCTGAGCGGCTTGCATGATTTCAAGGTCGATACCGTGCTCGAGCCCACTAGATATTAGGCCACTGACATCTTTCGGAAAACAGCCACCGCCATAACCACGGCCAGCATTTAAAAATGCTCGCCCGATACGCTTGTCGGCTCCGACTGCGTCCATGATACCGTTTATGTCCGCATCGACCGCATCGGAAAGTTTGGCGATAGAATTTGCAAAAGATATTTTGAGTGCCAAGAACGCATTTGCTGTCACTTTGATGAGCTCTGCGCTATTGAGGTCGGTTGTAATATAGCTTCCGGTCACAGCACCAGCTTCGATGCCGGCACTACTAGCAATATCGTCACGGTGGACTTCTAAAGCTTTGTAGAGCTCTACGACACGAGCGAGCACTGTTTCGTCGGAGCCACCGCAGACGATGCGATCGAACCAACATATCTACCTGGCTCAACATCAAACTTATCGATGATTACTTTGCCGGTTCCTACGGGCACGGTGCTCTTTTGGATATACACCGCATTTGGTTGCATGAGCCTGAGGGCGGTTTCTGCGGCTCCATATACATACGAGAGGTTACTACTGCCGTCTGGGTTGTCTGGCGTACCTACGCATGAAAAGACAAAGTCACTTTCGGGTACGCTAGCTTCGTATGAGTCGGTCGGGAGTAGATTGCCGCTATCGATACCAAGTTTTATAATAGGGTCAAGACCAGCTTCAAAGAAGAATGAGCGACCTTGTTTGATAGTATCGAGGCGAGTTGGATTTGGTTCTACGAGGTGAATCTTGAAACCTGCCTGTGCGAGCAGGGCGGCGGTACTGAGGCCAACGTAGCCTGCGCCTAGAACGGTGATAGTAGATGTCATTGCTACTATTGTAGCAAACTCGGACTTTGGTCTACACGCTCTTGCAGCCGATTTGAGGGTTGTGTGTATTTACTGCGTTGTTGATGGCGTATACGCAAAAGTTTTGCTTTTTGGAGCTAATCGGGAAAAAGACGTTGAAGCCATGTTTTGCGCCATATCCTGGATAATGTGCTGCAACATCGTTACGATTTGCGTTTGCTAGTGCTGTGGTACCTTGGTTTAATGTAGGGTCTGGCGCGCCCGATCCGCCATATATATGCACATTGATAGACGAAGCTGTGTCTGGGTCGATCGTCCAGCCTCGAACTTGCACACCACCACTTACTCGTGTAACGGACTCAAGTTTACCGAATGGGTCTGGAGAGATATTTATATCTTTGCAGCCTAATTGTACATTGCCGCCTGGTGTACCGGACACATTTATGCCATATGCACAGACTCTTTGGTGTCCGGCGTTCCTCGCGGCAACTACGCCACTATAACCGTGACCTGGTCCGTATTTTGGGTAAATGGTTCCAATATCTTGACGATATTGGTCCGCATACAGCTCTTTGCCTGGGTTGGTTGGCCTCAGCTCGCCATCACCACTATAGAGGTGTACGTATGTAGCGCTTGGTATGTCCTGATCTATTGACCAGCCGCTTGCATAGATGCCACCAGGAGCACGTCGTATATTATCTAGGCTGCCGGTAACTGGCCCGTTTAGGCCGACTTGCCCCATCCGCCAGAAGCGAGCATCTGAGGCTGGTCTCCAGGAGTGAACCTGGACTAATCCGTTTCTATCCCAGTTTGAATCAATAACCTCAAAAGATCCGTCTCCAAGGACTTTATTAATAATGGCAGTGTGTAGTATCGAGCCGGCACCCGGCAATACCTGGATAATATCACCGCGGACAGCGGAATTCCTATGGACTTCATCTCCGTGTGTGTCGAAACCGCTGTGATAGCCGGGGAATGTTTGCTGAGTTTTGGCACTAACGGCAGAAACGATACAGTCTACAAATGTTTTACACTGGCCATCCGCCATGTGGCCTAAACCTACTCGTGCACATGCGTCTCCGCCATGGCCTATATTGTTGCCTCTCGAATCTTTTTTATAGAAAGTAAGAGCATAATCTGCTAATTCGTGGTTTTGATACTGGCCCAATGCTCTTACTTGAGATTTCTGAGAGGTGTAGAAGGTGACGGATGTAACTAACAATATTAACGCTATTGTATAATAATGTATTCTATAAAAATGTTGCTTAATTCTCACACCCACCCCCTTGATTATGTATCAATAGGTACAGAATATCATTAAAATTAAGCTAGATCTACACTGAAAATAAACTAAATTAGGTATTCGCCGTACCCAGATTTCTTGAGTGGGGCGGCTAGTTCTGCGAGTTGTTCACTCGAGATGTAACCTTCTTCATATGCGACACCTTCAGGGCTACCAATGATCTGGCCGGTGCGCTTTTGCAATACTTTGACGAAGTCGGATGCGTCGGTCATGCTGTCGATAGTGCCAGTGTCGAGCCATACATCGCCGTCGTCGAGAGGGGTAACTTTGAGCTTACCTTGCTTAAGATATACATCCATAACGCTAGGAATTTCTAGTTCTCCACGGGCGCTAGGTGTTACTCCTTTGGCTATTTCTATGACATCATTATCGAAGAAATAGAGACCAATAAGGGCATAGTTAGATTGAGGGTTTGTAGGTTTTTCCTCTACAGACAACGCATTCATATTGTCGTCAAAGTCAACTACACCGTAACGCTCTGGGTCTGATACCTGATAGGCAAATACGATACCACCATCTGGGTCGGTACATTTTTTGAGCGACTCGCTGAGGCGACGTCCGTGGAAGATGTTGTCTCCGAGTACCAGCGCAACCTTGTCGTCACCAATGAATTCTTCGCCGATGATGAACGCTTGCGCGAGTCCATCTGGAGATGGCTGTACGGCATATTCTAGGTGTATACCCCATTGAGATCCGTCGCCGAGCAAGTTTTGAAATGCCGCTTGGTCTTGAGGTGTAGTGATGATCAGTATATCTTTAATACCTGCTGCCATCAGTGTAGTGAGTGGATAATACACCATCGGCTTATCGTAAATTGGCATGAGCTGTTTGCTGATACCTCTTGTAATAGGCCACAAACGCGTGCCGGATCCACCTGCTAAAATAATTCCCTTCATATTGCTCCTCGCTAGAAATACTACTATTGCTGTAAATATTCGTTCAATGCTTGCTTCCACTCGCGTGGAGTGAAGCCAGTAGCCTTTATTTTAGCAAGATTTAACGTACTTTGTAAGGGACGCGGCGCGATACCTTCTTTGTCTTTGTAGTACTCTTCGGTAGTAACAGGTGTCACATCGCTCGAAGATTTGCCACTGAGTGAATACACTTCAGATGCGATCTCTGCCCAGCTCGCAGGAGGGCCGTCGTTGGAGATATTGTACGTGCCGAATGGCGCATTAGTGTCGAGGAGGTGTTTGATGCCGGCTGCAAGGTCGGCAGTGAAGGTGAGTCGACCAATTTGATCGCTTACGACACTTGGCTTGATATCTCTATCTGCGAGCGACTTCATAGTTTTGACAAAGTTGTTGCCGTCGCCTATTACCCAGCTGGTGCGAGCGATATAGTGGCGGGGGGCGGTTGAAGCGGCGATGTCTCCGGCAGCTTTTGACTGCCCATACACACCGAGCGGGGAGAGTATCTCATCTTCGGGGTGCTCAACGGTCGTGCCGTCGAATACGTAGTCACTCGATACGTGCACTAGTGTGACGCCATATTGCGCCGAGATCTTCGCGAGGTTTGCGACGGCTGTAGCATTGGCGCTCCATGCGTCTTTGCGACCGTCTGCTGTCTCGGCTTGGTCCACCGCGGTGTAGGCGGCTGCGTTGAGGATAGTGCCATAGTCTCGCCAGCGACGAGCGGTAAATACTTCCGGTGATGCTATGTCGAGTGCGTCACGATCTACACATTCGGCGTCGGGATATAAAGCCCGAAGCGCGCGACCAAGTTGCCCGTTGGCGCCGACTATGAGTGTCTTTTTTGGCTTGATAGGGGTGGTATCAGCAAGGAGCGGGTGATTCTTGTCTTTATCAGAAACCTCACATTCATCAAGTGGAATCGGCCAGTCGATACCGATTGATTCATCAAACATGCTCACGAACGAGTACTGCGCGTCCGCTGACCAGTGATCATTAACTAGGTAGCTGTAGACGGTGTTGTCTTCGAGCGTCTGATAACCGTTTGCGACACCACGAGGTACGAAAATAGCTTTTGATGGATCCATCTCAATAGTAAAATGTTTGCCGTAGGTAGGACTTCCTTCGCGAATGTCCACCCAGAAGCCAAAGATACGGCCAGAGCCGAGTGATACGAACTTATCCCATGGTTCCGCATGAATACCACGTGCGACCCCGCGCTTGTCGTTGAAGCTGAAGTTGTTTTGCACAGGACCGAAATCCGATAGTCCAATAGCGGTCATCTTTTCTCGCTGCCAGTTTTCTTTGAACCAACCTCGATTATCACCGAACACTGCTAGGTCGTAGACGACGAGCCCTTCGATAGATGTTTCATATGATTTGAGTTGTTTGCTGAATTCGATTTCTGAAGCCACGGTAGTATCCTCCTCAATTACTCTTATTAGTATACGGTGTGTGGGCGAGAAAATCGACTATGCTTAAATATTACACAACTTTCTTTGCGCTCGGATCACTAGGTGCTTTGATAGTGAGTCCGCTGGCGGGTTCGAGTATCTCGACAACAGTATTGTTTGGCGTGCCAGGTTCGATTGCTAAATAGTCACCGGCAGATAGGATAACCTCTTGGCCGTCGATCACTGCTCGTGTGCGACCGGTCAGTATGAGGGTGCACTCAAAGATTGCTGATACTTTGGTGTCGTGAGAGGTTGGCCCTAGTGGAAACTCCCAGTACTTTATCTCGACATCTCCAGTGCGAGCTGCACCCTGTTCTATGAAGGTGCCGACAAACCATCCGCGATGGGCTGGTGCATCGTTTTTGTAGTTGCCGACCGTAAATGCCATAACGATTACTGACCTTGTTCGGCGTACTTTGCCTCAACCTTGGCTTTTTCAGCCTGCCACCATTCGTCGTTTTCGCTATACCAATCGATAGTAGCCTGCAAACCTTCGCGCATGCCACCCTGATCGGTGTATTGTGGCTGCCAGCCGAGTTCGGTGCGGAGCTTAGTGCTATTCATGGCGTAGCGCATGTCGTGGCCTGGACGGTCGTTGACGTGCTCGTACCAATCGGCTCCCTTGCCCATAAGCTCACAGATGAGTTCGATGACCGCTTTGTTATTGACGTGGTCGTTGTCGGCACCGATGATATACGTATCGCCAAGTTTGCCTTTTTCAATGATCAGGTGGACGGCCGAGTTGTGGTCGTCGACGTGAATCCAATCACGCACCTGCTCACCCGTGCCGTACAGTTTTGGTTTAATGTCACTCAATATGTTGGTGATCTGGCGGGGGATGAACTTCTCGATGTGTTGGTAAGGACCATAATTGTTTGAGCAGTTTGAGATGGTTGCTTTGATGCCGAAGCTGCGAATCCATGCTCGTACGAGATGGTCGCTACCAGCTTTTGTGGAGCTGTAGGGGCTCGATGGATTGTAGGGTGTTTCTTCGGTGAAGCGATTTGGATCGTCGAGCTCTAGGTCGCCAAATACTTCGTCAGTGGAGATATGGTGCAAACGTTTGTCGTGTTTGCGCACAGCTTCGAGAATGTTGTAGGTGCCGATAATGTTGGTTTCGACAAACGGCCAAGGATTGCGCAGAGAGTTGTCGTTATGGCTCTCGGCGGCAAAGTGTACGACTATATCTGTCTCGGCGACGAGTTTGTCCATAAGTTCACGGTCGCAGATGTCGCCAGTGACAAAATTAACTCGGTCGAGGATTGATTTGAGATTGTCTGGATTGCCCGCGTAGGTGAGCTTGTCGATAACAGTTACTTCGAATTCGGGCTTGTGGTTGAGTGTGTAATGTACAAAGTTCGCCCCGATAAACCCTGCACCACCTGTTACTAGCATCTTAGTCATACCTTTAGTATACGTTGTGGATATAACAAGTGTCTATTGTGGAAAAGGTATATGGTGACTTGTGTATATGCTACAACATTTTTTGCTGCAGCATATGAGCGAGCTGTTTGATGTCGCCATTTGCAAGTTCGTCTATCTTGATATCGCCGAGGGGTATGATTTTAACGTCGGCCACGTCATCTTGGGGTACCAGGGTAACTCCCGGTTTGAGTCGCGATATGTACGCAAGAGTAATAACACTGCGATCTTCTGCCTGATAGCGGTAGGTGCCTGGCGCACTTGCGAAATAGACAGGAGGCTCATAGTCACCGTACCGTAAGCCGAGCTCTTCTTCCAGTTCTCTGCTCAGTGCAGCTTCTACAGATTCGCGGGGATCGATGAATCCACCAGGTGTATCAAGCAAGCCTTTACCTGGGTCGCGCCCACGTACAGCGAAGACGGTCGAGAGGTCTGCGTCTATGAAAAATATACCGACGGTCGGTGCAGGGCTCGCAAAAAGCGTGTGCTCGTTTTCGCAGCGATATACGGTATCGTTTTCGATGTGAGTGACAGGCGTGCCGCAGCGACGACAAAAGTTCATTTCCATGGTTAGTTGTATCCTTGTGGGTTTTTAGATTGCCAGTTCCAGGTGTCGCGACACGCATCGTCGATGGTGCGAGACGAATGCCAGTTGAGTGCCTGACTTGCTATTGTAGCATCTGCGTAAAATTCTGGTAGATCGCCCGCCCGACGAGGCAGTATGGTGTAGGGTATGGCGCGACCTGATGCTCGTTCAAACGCATGGACAAGTTCGAGCACCGAAGTACCGTTGCCGCTACCAAGGTTGATAGCGCGAAATCCGGGTTTGCTGTGGGTGAGTGCTGCTACGTGACCTTCCGCTAGGTCGTCGACGTGGATATAATCCCGCACACCCGTACCGTCAGTGGTGTCGTAGTCATCGCCAAACACACCGAGTGTATCGCGCACGCCGACGGCCACTTGTGCGATGTAGGGCATAAGATTGTTGGGTATGCCGCTCGGGTCTTCTCCGATGAGTCCGCTTGAGTGCGCACCAATAGGATTAAAATAACGCAGGGCGGTGAATTCAAGACTGTCGTCGCTGGCAGCAACATCACGCAGTATGCATTCGATAATATACTTTGTTTGGCCATACGGATTAGTGATACCCTGGCCAGCAGGTGAAGATTCAGTGTAGGGAATCGGAGCCGAGCCATAAACAGTTGCGCTCGAGCTAAATACTAGTTTTTTCACGCCGTGCGCCTGCATCACTTCGAGAAGTATAAGCGTGGAGTCTAGATTATTTTGATAGTAGAGGAGTGGCTTGACACTAGACTCACCTACTGCTTTAAGGCCAGCAAAATGAATCACCGCATCGATAGCGTGTTGTGAGAATATCTCTGATAACGCCGCTTTGTCGCGGATATCGAGTTGGTAGAAATTCGGTTGCACACCGGTAATCTGTGCGACGCGCTCTAGCGACACGCGGCTACTATTGTGCAAGCTATCTACGACGATAGGCGTATGGCCCGCTTCGATGAGAGTGACAAGGGTATGACTGCCGATGTATCCGGCGCCACCAGTGACAAGTATATTCATGTACCCATAATAACAGGTATACTAATAAGACAAATTGTCTAACACTAGGAGTGCATATGAAAGTAATAGTTGTCAGCGGTTTCTTCAATCCTCTTCACGGCGGGCACCTGGATATGATCGAAGCGGCAGCAAAACTTGGCGATAGGCTTATCGTTATCGTCAATAACGACACCCAACAGGTGCAGAAAAAAGGCAAAGTGATCTTAGTAGAAACCAACCGAGCACGCTTGCTACGAGCACTGAGGGTTGTCGATGAGGTAATGATATCTATCGACGAAGATATGACGGTTACGCATTCCTTGGCATTTTTGGCCTCGCAGTATCCAGACGATGAGTTGGTATTTGCCAATGGCGGCGATCGTGATTCGGTCAAGACAATACCAGAGTCTGAAGTATGTGCAGAGCATGGCATTGAGCTGGTGTTCGGCGTGGGAAGTGATAAGTCAATCAAGAGAGACTCATCCACCCGCATCAATCAGGCACTGGGACATGCAAAATAGTTGTAATTCTTACTTTTTCTAGAAAACTCTATAAAACTTGCTATTCATGCAGTATGAGCGTATTGTTATCCTACAAACATCTGAAACGAAAGGATGCTCACCATGTGCGGTATCGTTGGATATATAGGAAGTAAACAGGCGCAAGACGTATTGCTGAGCGGACTCAAGCGACTCGAGTATCGGGGATATGACTCTGCAGGTATCGCGACATTTGGCTCCAGGGGTGCGGCGACCGTACTACGTACCAAGGGAAAAGTACAGGAGCTGGTGGATGTGGTAGTAACACACCAGAAACCGGATCAGATTGGCATTGGGCACACCCGCTGGGCTACACACGGTGAGCCAAGCAAGCGAAACGCCCATCCGCATGTAGTTGATACTATTTACGTTGTGCATAATGGTATTATTGAGAATTATCAGGATCTACGCGAAATGCTCAAAAAGCATGACTATGATTTTAAGAGTGACACAGATACCGAAGTGCTGGCTGCGCTTATCAACTACGTGTCGCGAGAGACAGAGGGGCTTGTAGAAACAGTACGTGCGGCACTCGGCATGGTGGTCGGAGCGTATGGTATCGCTGTGCTAGATACGCGCTATCCAGACGAAATAGTCGTCGCACGAAACGGTAGCCCGTTGATTTTGGGAGTTGGTAACGGCGAAGTCTTTATCGCAAGTGACGCATCTGCGCTACTTGGCTATACGAAGCAAGTGATATACCTGCAAGACGGCGAACTCGCTGTGTGTAAAACCTCTGGTGTAGAATTATCTGACATGACAAGTAACTCACTCGTGCCGACTGTCGAGACGCTCGAGATGGATCTAGAGGCAGTGCAGAAAAAAGGCTACGAGCATTTCTTGCTCAAAGAAATTCACGATCAACCCGATACTGTACGCGCCACCTTGCGAGGGCGTATTAATTCTACAGAGCATACAGCGCGCTTAGGCGGTATTAATATGACTGCCGGCGAGCTGCGCGAAGTACGGCATATCATGATTGTGGGCTGCGGTACGGCGTATTATGCAGGCGTATTGGCGAAATATTATCTCGAGCAACTACTTGGCGATGTAGTGGTGTCGGTGGAGATTGCCAGTGAGCTTCGCTATCGTTCGTTTGTGGCTCCTGCGGGCACGCTTGCGTTGATAGTGAGTCAGTCTGGTGAGACGGCAGATACGCTCGCCTGCTTAGACGAACTCAAGCGTCGAGGTGTGCGATGTATCGGCGTTGTGAATGCTGTTGGTAGCTCGATAGCGCGTGCGGTGGACGGCGGAGTGTATGTGCACGTGGGTGCAGAGATTAGTGTCGCGAGCACCAAAGCATTTACTTCGCAGGTTGTAGCTATGTTGCTGTTTGGCCTGACGGCTGCCGATGCAAAAGGATTAGACCCGGAGCGTCGAGCACTACTTATCGACGAACTCGATCAATTGCCGGGCGAGATTGAGCGACTACTTGTAGCGCATGAATCTGAGATACAAAAAATTGCCGCAGACTATGCGCACTATAACAACGCTCTGTATGTCGGCCGAGATACGCTATATCCCGTGGCGCTCG
>LCPR01000023.1:0-12026 GCA_001003725.1 Candidatus Saccharibacteria bacterium GW2011_GWC2_48_9 | reverse complement strand
CTGCCGAAGGGTATCCGGCTGGCGAGCTGAAACACGGGCCTATCGCACTGGTTGACGACAGCTTTTTTGAAGTATTTTATTTACTCGACAACTGGCTATACGAGAAATCTCAGAGCAACCTCATTGAGATGAATGCACGCGGTGCGCACGTTATTGCTATCACCGATACCACCCGAAAAGTGGAGGCAGAAACAGTCGTACGTGTACATAGTAAGCTCGAGCAACTCACACCATTGCTATTCAACGTGATATCGCAGCTGCTCGCGTATTATATTGCGGCAGCACGAGGCAGTGATGTGGACCAGCCGCGGAATCTAGCAAAGAGCGTCACTGTCGAGTAAGCTATTTTCTGCTCATAATCCAGGCGTACAGATAACTACGAGAATTTGCTCCGTCGATAGTTTCATCTGGCATGTCTTTCGCTATGTCGAGCTGGTCTGTTGTGCCGCCGAGCGCTGAGTACATCAATATGTAATCGGCAAATTGGGCTTTTGTATCCATGGTTGGTAGCGCCTCTTCTACATGCCTGGCAATGCGATCGCCGTATGCCGACTGGTATATCGTAGTAGGACTCATAGGTATGAGAAGAATACCAAGCATAGCGTTTGGTTCGGCGCTGAAAAATGTACCGTAGTCTCGCTTGCCGCCCCAGTTGAGCGACACGACCTCGTGTTCGTAGCCATCGTAAGCGGGCTGCGTTGTATCGAAGTTCATCCAGTATGCTGCAGTACTCGCTACTTCGTTGCTGAGCATCCACGAAGCTTGTTCTTTCAGTGCTGAATTTTTGGTTTGCGACGCCCATAGGTTCACCCCCACCCAGGCATTGATAGCCTCAGATGATGACTCCTGGTTATTTCCATCGCCAAACGGAGAGCTTCCCGATGCCCAGGAGTGGCCCGTGTAAGGATCAAACGATCGGCGTAGCGGCAATGTTTCATCTTTGTTGTAGTTGGCGATATCAGCAACCAGCAGGTTGATCATATCTTTGTGTTGGTTGAGAAAATCAGCGTCGTATTTTGCAAGTACACTTGCTGCGTAGATGAAATAGCCATAGTGGAAATGATGATCATTGAACTCTTCTGAGCCAAAAGCAATGGTCTGGCCAACAATACCATTGACGCGAGTATCGTAGTAGAAGCTCTTTTTTTCGCGTGGCGAGATAGAAAGCCACGCTACCATTTCGCGGCGCAACTTTTGCTGAATGCTGGCTGCTATCTGTGTTTCGTCGAGCTGATGTGCAAGTTCGAGTAGCTGGGCTGCGCGGTATAGTCCTTTGCCACCAAAATATGAATCTTCGGCAGCAAATGTCGTGGCGTTGATGTCGCGCCGCAACGTTGTCACAAGCAGGTCTTTGTCTGCAGCACTGAGTGTAGATACATCCAGAGACTCTAGCGAGTTGATGACAGGAGTAGTAAAGCGAAAGTTATTATCCAAAGAAACTTTCGAAGGGCCGTAGATTGTTTCGTACTGCAGGGCTGATGTTGTTTTCTGTTTGCTCGTATGGTGTGGTAATAGCCCGAGTGCTGTTGGCTTGCTGTTGGCGGTGTGTAGCGAGAGTGATGTTTCGTAGGTTTCATCGGCCTGTGCGAATTCAACATCGCTTCCTGTGACTCGATTGCCAGCTACTGCCGAAAGTACATCTTTGCTACTATTCGGTAATTGGTAGAGTGTCACAAATCCTTCTGCGGGTATAGTTGCCGTCACTTCACTTGTGGATGCGGTGACCGACGCATTTTCAAATGCTGCAATGTGGGTTGTTGCTGTAGGAAGTTTTATTTTCGCAGCATTATTTTCGACAGACGGCTTTTCTGTCGTGCTTACCGAAAGAGATGTTTTTTGTGTGGCAACAAAGAACATCAAGGGAGAACCGGCTGTAAGTGTGAGGGTGCCGAGAGGTTCTTTGTTGTTGTAATACGTGAGGTCTACGGTGAGTTCGTCGTAGCGGCTTACTTTGTAAGAAGTAGCATCTTTTACTACTACTTGCACGTCTGGTCGATGAGCACCGAAAATCGTCTTTGCGGTAGTGTCAACGACAGGTAGTCCGAGCTCAAACGAATCTTCCTTCGCGAGGAAACTCTGGGGCAAAGGGAACACGGGTTTGGGTTCTTTTTGTAGTGCGAGGCCGCTAAACCATTTGTTAGTAGGGGGTGTAACACCTTCTTCGAGATGACTTGTGTCGATGCCGCTGGCATCTTTTTGCGGGAGGGCACCTAGCGTAGATGTATTAACTATGCTTGGGTGATTGCGCTGCGGTTGCATAGAATCCGTGATGCGCAGGTAAGCAAATGCCGCTACGACAATCAAGAGTGCTACTACTGCAATGGCAATCACTTTTTTCATGAAACTATTTCTTTGCGCCGGGCTCAAGGAGGCTAGTGATTGCAGAAGAAATACGGTTGTACCACGTGTCGGTGTCGAGAAAGAGAGTTGACTCTACAGGTGTGCCAACCGAAAATGCGACGCGATTGACGGCTTCTTGGTCTATGCTGGCACGCACCGTGGTGAGTACTTCTTTGTCGCTGGTGTCGAGTGATATATCGTACACGGAGCCCTCGATTTTCTTATTGTCGGGTAGTGTTATTGATAGTTTACTCTTGTTGCTAATCCTTGCATAGTCTGGGGATGACAACTTGTACGTCGCACGCACGTACAATGCATTTTCTGAGTTAACGATAGCTATTTCACTATTGGCAGGAACAAATGCACCTTGTCGGTAGTTGATAGTCTGAACACGACCAGCAGCTGCTGCAGAAATCAAGACGGTTCCATCATCTGTTACGCGGTATAACAATGAAGATTTTGCTACCTCGTCATTTTTGATTGCTTCTGTGAGTGTAGAGCTTCGTATTTCAAACAAAGGATCGTTTTTCTTGATATAGTCACCCTCTTCCACTAGCTGTTCTTCGACAATACCAGAGTAGTCTATGCCAACAGCAAAATAGTCAGAGTCGAGCTGTGCTTCCACGGAGCTGACCCGAGACATAGAGTAGTCTAGGTATACAAATAGTGATGCACAAGCTGCAATGGTAACAAGTATGCCAAATATAAATTTTAATCGTGTTGTAAACTTCATGCCTTTATCTCCTTCTTGATATATGATGGGGCTCGATTATTGTGCTTGCTTATTTTCTTGGTGCTTCGGCGCATCTGGGATGATTCTCGCATGGCAACGAATATAAAGTATCCGAAGATGTAGGTATTGAGTGCACACCACGCAATAGATACTGAAAACTCACTGGTGTAGACGCTCTTCCATACACCTACTGCAGTTGTGAGCAGTAGAAAGATAAAAATGTAGGTTTGAATGCGGATGTAGTTAAACGGTGAGTCGTAGCTGTCGACACGGTTTGTTGCCTGCCATGCTTCATCTCGCTTGAACAGGGCATTGAAGAACGCTTTGATGTAAATAGGGAATGAAGCTGCTGACAGCATGAGTGTCTCTACCTTGAGGCCGCCCATGGTGTACATTGATAAAATGATTTGCGTGACATAGAAGCCCGAGTACAAAAGCGCCCACTGGTAAAACGGAATATCTAGAGCGATCGGCGTAATGTTGAAGAATATCTGTAATGCGGGAAGTAGCAATAGTGTCGCGACGGCAAATCCATTGAAATAAAAGGCGGTGGTAGCAAAGTACTGGATACGTTGGTCGACAGTCAACTTTTTGTTAAACAGGGGGTTTTTGTGGAGGAAGATTTCAAAACTTCCAGTTGCCCAGCGAAGCTGCTGTTTCGAGTACGCTTTGATTGTTTCTGGCGTTTTACCTATTGCGAGGACTTTGTTGATGTAAACAGATTGATAGCCTTGTTCGTGCAGTATAAGTGATGTCCAAATGTCTTCTGATTTGGACTGAAAATAAATACCACCTATTTTTTCGATCGCACTTCGGCGAAATATCACATTTGTACCTACGCAGAACGCAGCGTTGAAGCGGTTTTTGCCAACCTGTACGAGTGAGTAAAAAACATGCTGCATGAATCCGGCTGCAGTGGATACGAAGTTTTTCTGATTGCTGTAGTATTGAGGTGTCTGTACGAATGCAACTTTTTTGTTTTCAAAGAATGGCAGTGTTTCTACGATAAAATGCTTGTCGGCGATAAAGTCTGCGTCGAGAATGATAAAGTAGGTGCCTTTCGTTTGTGTCAACGCGTAATTAATGTTGCCAGCCTTTGCGTGGTTATTGGTTGGTCGGCGGATGTATCCGACGCCGACTCTCTTCGCCATGTCTTTTACGGCATCTGACTTTCCGTCGTCGAGTATATATGTCTGGTGTGCGCCGTACATGTCGCGTGCTGCGAGTGCGGTGGCGTTAATTTCACTGACGGCTTCTCCGTACACGGGGATAAATACATCTACAGAAACTTTTTTATCATTAAGATACAGCGGTGTTTTAGAGAGCTCGAGTGCTGATTCTGGAGGGTTGTTGAACAGGTTGTTTTGAGCATGATGATAATTGAAGTTTCTTGGATTGAAACGGCCACTAAGGATAGTCCAGAACGAAACTATGCCATGGCATATCAGAAAGAGCTCCGCAACTATTACCATGAGGTAGGGAAGGAGATCTCCTCTGTAAGCTGGCTGCAGAAGAAACACCATATATACGATAGCGCCGATAGTGGCGCTTGCCAGTATGAGGGTGACTGTAGGCGAAGTGAGCTGCTTTTCAAGTTGCGCAGCAGCGTCTCCTAGTGAAGTATTGGATGATTTTTTCATGAATTACAATAGCACCCCGCGGGTGCTGCTATCCTCTCGTTGATTTATATACACACTGACCTATTTATACAATTTATATCACAATTATTATGTGATTACAAGAATTTAACTACATTAAGTAATATAACAAGCGGTCATTACAGTGTGTTCGAACGGTAGATGGGTAACTCAGAGCGTTGCAGGGTCTGGTAGTACTAGCGAACACTCGGGGCCTGTGGATTGGCCGGCACTAAATGTTCGAGTCGCGCCAGGAAGGCCACATTCTGTCGATGCACCTTCCAGCTGGTAGCGGAAGCTAAAATTGTTGACATACAAGACACCAGCTCTCGAACCGTCCACGCTGTTGCGATACACTCGAGTTGTGCTTGGCTGGGGAATGGATTTTGCTTGCTGTAGTATCTGCGAATTGGCCGTAGTATCTGTAGTGTACGCGCGGTTGTCCCAGCAGAGGTTGCTTTGATAGCCTGTACCGATACAATAGTTGCCTGTTCCTGGATATGATCCGTTTTGGATGGCGTAGGCCATGTAAATACTCTTCAGGTCTTTAACTGCACCTATGGTCTGCGTATTGCGTGCTCGCTCTTGTACTCCATTGAACGCCACGATAGTAATAGCCGCTAGAATACCGATAACAACAATAACTATGAGTAGTTCGACGATGGTGAAGCCGTTTTTTCCATATCGCATATGCTTATCAGTATAAGCTACGCTTGGCGTAATGGCAAAAACTACCGCTGCGCGTGATCGTGAACTATTTTTCGTAGCTTCATGATGAATAAGCTTTTTTCGAATCTTTTTGATTTTCGCTGAAGCGTGCCTGGTAAGAATGTCATCTTATCTGCTGTCTTGATGGCCTCGACTACTGCATCGACTGTTTGTTCGCCGAACATCACCCCGCTGACACCGTGCTGCACGATGTCGCGCGTGCCTGCTTTGTCGTAGCCTATCACCGGTGCGCCTGCTGCAAGCGCTTCGACCGCTACTATGCCGAAATCCTCGTCCGACGGAAAAACGAAACCTTTTGCACCGTTGAGTGCTTTTTCGACGGCTGCATCCGACGCATCGCCAAAACGGTCGCTGTAAAATTCCACAGTTGGCCCAGCAAGTGCAACGAGTTTTTCATGCAGCGGTCCATTGCCAAAAACTTTTAGAGGCACACCGAGGCGCGTGCACGCTTCGACAGCCAGATCAAAATGTTTATTGGGAAGCTGACGACCAAGGGTGACGTAGTAGTCACCACGTTTTGGCGATGGGGTGAAGCGTTTGATGTCGACTGGCGGGTGCAATACTGTACTTGGTTTGTTGTAGTATTTCTTGATTCGCTCCTGCGTTTCGGTAGAGTTGGCAAGATACACGTCTACCTGCTGCGATGCTTCGTGATCTAATGTGCGCTGGCGGGGGATCATGAGCGGCATGAGTGGACGAATGAGTGCGTTGAGCTTGCCGTAGCCAGGGTCTTTTCGGTACAAGTCGTAATGACTCCAATAGTAACGTGCGGGGGTGTGGCAGTAGCTAATGATGAGTTGGTCTAATCGTGTTTTGGTGACTTGGTTTGCGTGCAAATATGAGCTGGTGAGAATAATATCGAATTCGCTCAGGTCGAGCTTGCGCATCGCTTTGACAGCCATGGTTGGAAAAAGCTTGTAGTATTTACGTAGTTTCTTTGGGATTTTTTGAAGCGAAGATGGCCGCACGTCGACCTCTCGAAATAGTGGCAATTTGTCCTCGTTATACATGGCGGTATATATAGGGGCATCGGGAAATGCTTCGTGCATGGCAAGCACGACGTTTTCTGCGCCACCCATAGTGGTGAGGAAGTCACAGACTATGGCAACTTTTGGTGAACGAGACGGCATGGTTATTTCGCCCCTCGTCCAAATAGCACAACAGCAATAGTTTTAAAGAGAATTTTTATATCGAGCCAAAATGACCAGTTTTGTGCGTAAAATAGTTCGAGTTCGATGCGCTCATCGAAGCTCAGATTGCTACGACCACTCACCTGCCACAATCCTGTCACACCCGACTTGACGCTATGTAAAAGGGCCGCCCTGCTACGAGAAAACTTGGCTTCTTGAGGCAAAATTGGCCTTGGTCCAACAAGGCTCAGATCGCCGCGCAATATGTTAACGAGCTGTGGCAGTTCGTCGAGTGATGTTTTGCGAAGGAAATTACCAAAACGAGTGATGCGAGGGTCGTTTTCAACCTTTCGATTTTTGGTGTATTCGAGCGCCAAATCTTCACGACCCATATCGCGAAATTCTTCGGCCGCGTCTTTTTTACCATACGTTGCGCTCATGCTGCGAAACTTTATAAGATCGACGGGGCGAGAAAACTGACTTAGCCGCTTACTGATATAAAATACTGGTCCTGGGTTGAGGATCTTTTGCAGCGCAATAAGCAGCAGAAACAGGGGTGATAAGACTATAAGTAGTATGAACGAAGCGACAGTATCGAAGATAGATTTTGCAATGGCGCCCCAGCCTATGAGGGGTGTCTGGCTGACAGATATCATAGGATAGCCTAAAAATATATCGACAGTGTTTTTACCGGTATAAAACTCTGCTTGGCCAGGAATGAAGTTGTAGCTGATGTGGCGCGTTTGTGCAGCAGAAAGCACTGCCTGGTTGCGCGTCTCGTCTTCAAACATGTCTGTCTGGATGATGGTGGTAATACGGTTTGACTCGATAAACTTGAGTGCCGACTCTACCTGTGGATAATGCGATACATTAAGCTGCTCGGGTACGAGGCGTTTTGGACCGGCTATGGCTACCACCTCGTAGCCGCTACGGCTAGTATCGGCCAGGTTGACAGCTAGGTCGGTGAGCGCACTGCTCGAGCCGACGAGCAACACGCGACTAGTGCCAATACCATAACGAAACAGAGTGTTTCGCAGCCAACGGAGCGATTCACGCTCGAGTATAATAAGTCCAAATGAGCCAACCAGTGCATATACGGCTACGAGTCGTGCTGGCAGGATAGATTCGCCAGTAACGAATTCCCAACCTAGTATCAAGAGTACGCCGACGAACGATCCAGCGGCAATCTTTCCCCATTCCGAAAGGCGACGATTGTAAGTGGAGGGTGAATAGAGGCCGAGCAGTGCAAATGTAGCAATCCAAAATGGCAAGATAGATAGCAGGCTTAGAAAATAATCAGTGCGGCCCACCTCGGTAACGAGCGGCCTATCATCGTACCCTACGCGGAGTGCATACGAAAGCAAAAGTGCTAGCACGAGTACAGATGCGTCGACGAGAAGCAGAAAAAGACTGTAATACTGAGAATTTCGTCCTAGCATGTACTGATATTGTAGCACTTTTTGGCGTATACTAGAGGTACATGCGTGGATTAGTAGAGCAAACGATAGTATGGCTAGTGGTTGTGGTGTTCGTGGGTATGGCTATTCATACACCCACTACAGTGTTTATTGAGACGCATTGGCCACATCTTGAACTGCTTGCGAAATCTTGGAAAGAGCTAGTTTTGGGCGCGCTCCTGTTGCTTATTTTGTTGTCGCTATATAAACGGGGCGCGTTGCGGCAAGTTGTAGGTGATAAGGTTGTGCAGCTAGTGGCAGCGATTGCAGTAGTGCATGTTGCGCTTCTACTGTTATTTGACAACGCCTATGTAAGCGAGCTCGCAGGTTTGCTTATAGACCTACGGTTTTATCTGTTTTTTGTGGAGCTATATGTTGCGGCACGATACATCCCGGGTGTACACAAGTACGGACTACGCGCCGCCGCGGTAGGTGCTGCGTTTATCGTAGTGTTTGGAGTGCTGCAGGTGTTTGTGCTCCCGAAAGACATACTGGCTTCTATTGGCTATAGCGATGCAACCATCAAACCCTACCTGACGGTCGACCTCAATCATGATTATGTGCGCATCAATAGTACACTTCGAGGACCAAACCCTGTCGGTGCGTTTGCAGTGTTGGTGCTGTGTGTGGCTGGGGCGTGGGCGATTCGTCGTGCGTCGCAACTAACAAACTGGAAAAAACGCGCGCAGGTGATTGCGACACTACTCGCCGGCGTGATTGTGCTATGGGCGAGCTATTCGCGGAGCGCATGGATCGCGGGTGCCCTAGGAATCGCGACACTATGGGCGAGTGTTGTGCCAAAGAAGCTTGCCGTCTATAGCCTGATAAGTATGGCTATGGCGAGTGTTATCGTAGTGGGGGTGTTACTGCAGCTACGCGACGTGCCTGCTATATCTAACCTAGTGTTTCATAATAATCCGGTAGGTGGGAGTCCAACAAAATCAGATGATGGCCACATAGAATCGCTGGAGCAAGGTATCGAAGCTGCCAGCCAGGCGCCACTAGGTAAGGGCATTGGTAGCACGGGGTCTGCGTCGCTTCTGTCCGAAGAGCCGGTCATTATAGAAAATCAGTATCTTTTCATGGCACATGAATCTGGATGGCTGGGTGTTGCCCTGCAACTATTGCTATTTGGATTGGTGCTCTGGGGCCTTTGGAGGCTTCGGCAAGACTGGCTGTCTCTCGGGTTATTCTCGGCTGGTATTGGGCTAGCGTTTATCGGTTTGTTGCTACCTGTGTGGGCCGATGACACAGTGAGTCTCTACTGGTGGGGCTTAGCTGGACTCGCGCTCGGCTCGTCTGCTATCATCAAGTCAGATGAACGCGTCACCCCAAAACCCAAGAGCCACAAAAAAACAGCACGAACTACTTAGTTTCATCGATGGCTTCATAAAAGGCAACGGCTACGGACCGAGCTACCGGGAAGTTATGCGAGCACTCGAGTATAAGTCTGTCTCAACAGTTGCGGCGCATATCAACAGCCTTATTGCCAAAGGCTACCTCGAAAAGACCGACACTTCGGCGCGCTCACTACGAATGGCTCATATGCCTGAGTCTGAGCAGCCGCATAGTGCGTGGCTTCGCCAGGCTCTTCGCCAAAAACGTACAACTTTGCGCACAGTCGACACTGCCACGTCGCGCGAGCAGGTGGCAGCTATCGACACGGTCGCTCGACTTTTCGATATCACTCTGTAGCGGCTATTCAAAATATTGTCATATGCTGGTATGATAAGCATAACTATTATGGATCCACAAACACCGCAAACACCTCAGCCACAAATACCTCCCCAGGGCGGTACGCCACCTAGTTACGGTGCTGCGCCGCAATACTCACAGACGCCTCAAAATAGCTACACGCAGACGCCTCAGCAAAATCAGTCCATGCCGCCGGCTCAGCAGTATACGCCACCGCAAAATACATGGACAGCGCCGCAGCCAAATTCTCCTTATCCTCAGCCCCTCCAATCCTCACAGCAGCACGATATGTCGTATACGCCACCACCTCGGCCACGCACCTATGGTAAGCCGCCTGCTGCAGTGCGGTTTGTCGAATGGCTTAAGGGTCATTGGTATGTGCCGTTACTAGCAATTGTGTTGATCGCATTGCTAGGAAATATCATATGGCAGGTGCTGGTGCCTACCAATGCACTCCCGGCTGGTCTTGTTGTTGACGGTGTGCGAGTAGGCGGCATGGACCGTGACGCAGCGGTGCAACTACTCAACAAGGGTTATGCCAAAGAAAAAGTTAATTTGTTTTTTGGCGATACATCGGTGCCGTACAAAACTCCGACCGCGAGTGAACTTGGTGTAGAAGTCGATAACACGACTCGCTTGGCCGGTGTTTCATATCCATTTGCGCTCAGGTTTGTACCTTCATCGTACTGGTGGGCGGCAGGTACTGCAAGTGTGGGTGAGCCAACATATAACTACGACCAGTCGACGCTCGATATCTATACGCTCAAGAATCTCGGGGAAGAGTGTGTGATTCCTCCAAAAAATGCATCACTCAAGCTCGACGACAACTTGTTTACTGTTATACCGGCAGAAGTGGGTGGTAAGTGTAATGTTACCGACTTCAAAGACCAGGTGAGTAAGGTTACCTACGACGGTGGCTTCAATGTGAAAACCGGTATCAAAGAAGTAGCAGCACCGCTTACAGATGAGATCGCTAGGCAACTGGGCGACGAACTTAACAACAACCTCAAAAACGACCTGCCGCTTCAAGCCGGTGGTAAAACTACCAAGGTATCAGCCACAACAGTTAAAGGTTGGCTGTCGTTCAAGCCATTTATACCCGAAGATAAAAACGACGGCGCGCCACTGCCTCCGCCTCGCCTACTCTATGTCATCGAGCCAGAGCGAGTGCAGCGCTACCTGCAGACAAGTGGTATAGTAGCGGACTTAGAGAAAAAACCAGGTGTCACAAAAGTTGCGACTACGAACTTTACAGAAACCTCACGCACGAATGGCGCGCCCGGTGTGCTTGTTGACATCAAAAAAACTATTGCCAATATAGATTCGTTTGCCACTGCACGCGCGAGTAATGCTGCCGTCGTGGTTGGTTCGGTGCAGCCAACGGTGCAGTATAGCCGCAAATACACTCCTACGGCAGATGGCTACGCTGCGCTCATACAGCAGTTTGCTACCGATAACCCAGGTAAGATAGCAATTTCTTTCACTGAATTAACTGGCAAGAGGCCATACTATGGTGGTTCCGCCAATGCTGAGCAGCAAATGCCAGCCGCAGGCATAGAGGGTGTATATGTGGCCTATGCAGCGCAAAAAGGCATAGAAGACGGCAGTATTCAGCCGACAGATCGTATCTTGGGAAGCTTGTCTGTAGAAGACTGTATGGAAGTCGCCATTAGCGATCAGAACGAAGACTGTATTACTGGCCTGCTCAGTAAAATGGGTAATGAAAGAGTTGAGGCACGCATAGCCGAAGTGGGTCTCACGGGCACATCGTTTAGTGGGAGTGTTAATGTCACTACGGCTCGTGACATGGCATTGTTCATGCAACAGCTAGGCCGCAATGATTTGCCGATTCGCAACAAGAGTGTACTCGAGATACCAATGCGAGACATTGCACTGCGCGACGGTATTATATCGGTAGCTCCTTCGAGCGCGAGGGTGGCAGGCGGCGCGACCGATACGAACTACAACGAGATGGCATTTATTACCGAAAACGGCCAGTACGCAGTGAGTATCATGACACAGGGCTCTGCTGGCAGTAAAACAACCGTCAAGCTTGTCAAAGCTATCGACGCGCTCAAGCAGCAGAAGCAAGATTTATAGCTTGACTACCTCTATAATCGTAGGTATAATACAACGAGTATTCCGGCGTAGCTCAGTGGTAGAGCGGTTGGCTGTTAACCAATAGGTCACTGGTTCGAGCCCAGTCGCCGGAGCCAGACCAAGCAGAGAAAAGTGCAGACCTAGTTCCTAGACCTGCGCTAACTTCTCTCCTTGGTCCGCCAAGAAAAAAAGTGCTGATTACAAA
>LCPR01000022.1 GCA_001003725.1 Candidatus Saccharibacteria bacterium GW2011_GWC2_48_9 | reverse complement strand
ATATATTTGAGGCAGAAGACGGCACGCCGCTTTATGTGGGTAAGAGTGTCAATATTCGTACTCGGGTGATGTCGCATTTCTCTAGCGACACCAAGGTAGCAAAAGAGATGAAGATCTCGCAGCGGAGCTTTAACGTGTCTTTCGAGCAGACAGACACTGAAGTAGAGGCGCTGCTGCTTGAGTCTGCAAAGATCAAAGAACTGCAGCCAACATTCAATCTATTGCTACGACGTAAGACTACGCAGTCTGTACTCCTGAAAAAATACGACGACCACGGCTACCTGACAATAACGATTGAAAACCGGGACTTGTCGGATGCGACTGATCTAGGCAATATTTACGGTGTATACACCACGCGCATGAAAGCCAAAGCCGCACTTGAGAGCCTGACTAAAACCTATCAACTGTGCCCTAAGTTAATGGGAATGGAGAAAGCCAAAAGCTACTGTTTTCGCTACCAACTTGGCTTATGTAAAGGAGCGTGCGGCGGCGAAGAGCTACCGCATAGCTACAATGAACGTGCCGAGTTTGCGCTCGATCGCTCAAAGATAGCAGCTTGGCCGTTTCAATCTAAGATTGCTGTAAAGATCAACGAACGAAAGTCGCTGATTGTAGACCAATGGGTGATAGAAGGTGTGATGCACCACGAGTTTGAACCAACGCTGGAGCGCCTTGCGAGCGGATTTGACATCGATACGTACAAGATACTCCGTGCATATTTACGCAAGAATCCTGGTAGCGTCACCCCGCTTACTGAGCAGACAGGGTGAGCTGCGAGCGACTTATGCTGTCTGCTCTTCGTGCTTGCCCTCGGCAAACTCTTCTATGAGCTTACTGCAAAATGCAGGCAAATCATCTGGATTGCGGCTTGTTACGAGTCCGTCATCTACAACCACCTCTTCATCCACCCAAGTCGCCCCAGCGTTACGCAGATCTGTGCGCAGACTTGGCCACGAAGTAACTGTGCGGCCATCTACTACGTCTGCTTCTACGAGTAGCCATGGTCCATGGCAAATGGCGCCAACGGGCTTGTGTTGTTCGAAAAATTCCCGCACAAATGCTACCGCATGTTCATTTGTACGCAAGATATCTGGATTTACGACGCCGCCAGGTATTACGAGTCCATCAAAACTATGACTTTCTACGTCTTGCACTAATGCGTCGACCGCCACTTCAGTATCGTTCTTGCCAGTTATGGTATCTGGCTTGATAGACACCACGGTGACTTCTGCTCCTGCTTCGCGCAGTGCATCTACGGGTTGAGTGAGTTCGCTATCTTCAAATCCATCTGTTGCGATGAGCGCGATATGTTTTCCATCTAGCTGCATAGTATTGCCCTCCTAGCTATATTTTTCTCACGTCACCACCTACATGTATCTAGTATAAAGACTTTGATGCTGACTTTAAAGCCCCTAGGTTATGTAGTCATAAGCGTTATATAGTATACTCTGAATATATGACACGCATGCGACAACATGGCTTCACTATTGTAGAGCTTCTGATAGTGATAGTCGTAATAGGTATCTTGGCTGCTATTACGATAGTTGCGTTCAATGGTGTGCAAGATCGTGGCAAGGCTGCGGCAAAAGTGAGCGATATAAAAGCGATGCAGAAAATCATCGAACTGTATTACGCAGATAAGGGTACATATCCTAATACCGGTAACTCGTGGAGATTTCAGCGAGCTGTTGGTAATGATTTTATACCAGGAGTCGTGCCCGAATTTACTTCAAAGTTGCCTGAAATTACTGATGGTCCAACTGGCTCCACAAGCAACAATACTTATATTTACAGGAGCAACACGGCTGGTACCGAGTATAAACTGATGAGGCTGTACCAGGCCTCGGTTCCACTGGGGGAGTACAACAATATTCCTGCATCTATGCGCGATCAAAATGCTAGCCTTACCGATAGATGGGGCGTGTGGTCTCCTGGCGGAACCACTATCTAGCGTGGCGAGCACTCAGGTGCACTACTTGTCGGTGTTGTAGATTTTGGCGGTCTGTTTCTCGGTCTGCATTTTTTTTAGCACTTTTTGCTGTGTTTGGAGTAGCTTCTTGCTAGCTTCATCTGCTTTTTTCTTTACGTCTTTTGCTGCTTGTTCTGGTTTTGTCATAGCCACGCCCTTTCTATAGGTATTTTCATCTCAGACATTTCCGCTGCGATTCGTTGCCCGTACAACTTGTACCCTGCCCAGTTGGCATGGATAGTGTCAAAGCCGACGAGTTGTGTCTGTTGGTCGTTCTGCGGACTTGCTTCGGTACCGGTACCTGTCCATAGCGGATCGGACGGGTTGTAAAAATCGATGAATCCAATACCTTGAGGATGTTCGTCGATAGCCTCCATGACCCCGAGTCGGTTAAGGTCGTGTACGTTACCGGCGGCAGGGTTGTTTATGGGCTCAGGTGATATCGCAACAATTGAAATGCCTGCATCAAATGCGTTGACGGCCTGAAAACCTTCGAGCGCACGCGCTTTCATGAGCGCGGTACCGCCAGAAAGCTCGCCGTCATTGATGGTGCCGTTGACTACGAGGGCGACTAGGCTACCTGCGCCAACCTCGGAAAGTGTTGCGACACGCTGTGATGAGAAGAAGCGAGTTGAGTTGACAGGGCCGGGCGTGTCAGAAGCGGCGCCGGTCGCGTTGTTGAAGTAGCCTGTGCCACCCTGGCCAAGCCGCAATACGGCAAATCCCGTGGCCTCGATGATCGCATCGACAGTACCAGCGGTTGCGTAACTACGAGCACTTCCTTGGTTGTAAGCGCCAGAGGCATCAACATATGAATCTCCAGTGACAGCAATCATTGGGCGATCGGGGGTTTTGCGTAAGACAGCATTTGCCTCGTGCACTATCTGGAAGAAGTAGATGAACGGCATGACGATGCGAATTCTTCGAGTGGCGTAGCGGGCAAAACGAATCGATCGGAAGTTCATGCCGGAGTAGTCGTCCGCGAGAGGGTATGATTGTATTTTCATCATTTGGCCTTCGTGTTCAACGTAAATCTGTGTATCGAAATATCCGAACGTCTGCATATGGATGGCGAATTTGTCGCCTGTCAGTTCGAATTCGAAGTCAAAACAAGATCCTACGTCGCGTCCATTTGTTTTGTTGGTGCAGCCTCCTGCTGGGTTGCCCGGAATATTTGATACAAACGATTGAGATTGAGTGTTGAAGCGAGGTGAGTTCCAGAGCGTTCCGCTGATCGCTGTGTAATTGCCCACATCGACATTGTCGTGTATATATTCATCTTGCAGTAGCTCGGACTCGGGCAAAACGCCAACAATTGGTTGATATAACTCTTTGAGTTTTATCATGTCACCGCTAAATTGTGTGCTTTCACCTCCGGTCGGTGCTTGCCACGTTGCATTGCCGGTCGCGTCTGACGTGAGTACTTTGCCTTGTTCTGGCGTGCCACCTGTGATGCGGAGGCTCGGTGCTACTACGTTGATTGCAAATGTTGCCGCAGATTCGTTTACCCTGAGCAGATGCGCGCCGTCTACAGGGTTGTTGCGTATATAAAACGACCCGCCTAGGTTTTCAGAATAGTCGAAAAATATTGACCCAGACACAGGGTCTGAAATCATCTGCGACGTAATGACGTTTGATGAGTTGAGCGTGCCAACAGACGGATACTCGCCGCCGCCCATCTGCATATGGTTTGTGCCAGCTGCCCTGTAGGTGGGGGCAAGTACGATATCTGTAAAGGTTTTTACTCCTTCGATTGTTTGGTTGGAGGTAAGGAGCACGGCATTTGCACTAGCATTAAGCTTGGCGCGCACAGGTGCGCTCAATTGAGGCTCTGCAATGGCGTTGTCGACGATAGACGCAGTGCTGACGGAATCGGGGGCGAGTGCAGCGTTTGTCACGACGTTATCTTTTATCGTACCATCTGATTTGAGTGTCTGACTTAGATAATCATTGAGGATTTCTCCCCATTCTCCTTCGTCACCACCTGGTTGTGGTAATCTCGCCATCGTTATATATCCCCTTAAAGCAAGTATTAATGCAAGTATAGCTATTTTTATTAAAGCACATAATGCTCAGGAATGAACAAATTGGTTGTGGTAATCTTGCCCACTCACTGTGCTCGGAGTACTTTGCTATACTGAAGTCTATGAAATACATATATCTTGTCACTGGTAACGCGCATAAGCTCAAGGAGTGGAAGCAGATAGTACCCAATGATATCAAGATGGATAGCGCAGACGTGGATCTCGCTGAGTTGCAGAGTGATGATGTCGAGGAAATCGTGCGCGACAAAGCTCGTCGTGCATACGAAGCGGTTGGCAAGCCGGTTGTCGTCGAAGATATCTCTGCAGGACTTGACATGTTCGAGGGATTACCGGGGCCATTCATCAAGTTTTTCAATAAGCGACTCGGTGGAGATGCGCTCTATCAATTGGCAGGCCGCCAGGAAGCTCGCGCGACCGTATCGTGCGCGGTTGCCTACTATGACGGGAGTGACACCATAGTTGTGCGTAGCGCCGTGCACGGTAAGGTGGTGGAGCCCCGAGTGAAAGAAGGCTTTGGATTTGATATTACGTTTGTGCCGGATGGCGAGACGCTTACGTATGCCGAGATGGACGCCGCGCAGAAGAACTCGCTAAGTCACCGAAGTAAGGCAATTCGATTGTTGATCGAGAAATTATGATGAGAGTAAAGTTGCTAGCAAACTGTGGAAATTCTCCTCGCTCGCAACTCGTGGCAGACCTGGCCGTGAGCTTGCATGCAGGTGAGTACAGTAAAGTTGAGCCATGGCTTGCAAACGATTTTCAATGGGTGACTGCCGGAAGCGATACCGGCATTTCTAGAGAGCAGTTGCAACGGCAATTGAGTGAAAGTAATCAGGCGAGTGTCACGATTGACATGCTTGAGATACGTACCGCATTTGGACACGGAAAGTACGCGGCGGTCAGTAGTGTTGCGCATATGTCCAACGATACAATGGTGTACTCGCATGACCTTTATGAGTTTACTGGTGCGGGTAAAACGGCCAAGCTGCTCACCCTGACATCGTATATTGTAGACAAGCTGTAGCTCGCGCCCCTACTACATAGTGGGTGATACGGCATAAATCGTCGCAACTACCGCAAACGACTGTATGAGAAGCGTCACCATGACAGTACTTTTGAATACTGGCTCCGGCACGTTTCGGTAGCGAGCCGCCAGATATAGTATGCCAAACACGATGCCTGGTACGACAAGAGTGATAGCAACTAGGTAGCCATCTCGGTTAGTCGACACAGCCAACTGCAAGATTTGGGCAGCCACAAATGACAGAATGAGTAAACCGCTTGCTACGCGTACGTGACTGCGTGATGGCTGCGATGAGTCGTGGGGCAGCTTACGCACTAGTAGCGCGCCCGCCGCAAGGGCGCACAGGGTCAGGCTTGTCGCTAGTATTTCGTTGGGATGAATCGGAAAAGGTGTCGTAAAAAGCGGTGCTGTTTGTACGGAGAAGCCAGCTAGCGTGAATGCTTCGTAGAGGGTTGTGATGACAGTGGTGTAGACTGCGGCCATAAATGCTCGGTGTAGTTGTGAGAATGAGCGTAGGCTAATGAAGTAGAAAACAACAAACGATATAAGCGGCAGCATAAATGAGCTAATCGCCATGAGTGTTAACGAGCTGAGTCGCAGGCCTTCGAAACCAGGATATGCGAGTTGCAAGAGACGTAGTCCTGTCACAAGTGAGGCAACAAATAATGCAACAGTTACACCGATAAAAAGCTTCTGGAGTGCTGTTGGTACAAGTTGCTTCAAAGGTTTTGACATAGATAAAGTATAGCACGCTGGCTTCGGAAGATTTGGCGACGGGACTTGCGAAATACTCACGAAGCGAATAGGCTTAATAGCACATGACTTCGCGTACACACATTATCTACTTGCCTGGACTGGGCGATCGCTACGACCCTATGAGACGTTTCTTTTTGCGTGCGTGGAGTCTCTACGGCGCACATGTGACCATGATTCCGATGCGATGGGCAAGCAATGAGCCGTACAACGCTAAACGAGCACGCGTATTATCTGCTCTGGATATGCTCGACAATGAGCGTATAGTACTCATGGGTGAAAGTGCCGGGGGTAGTATGGCGGTGAGCGTGTTTGCAGCTCAGTCTGGTACGGTCGTCGGCACTATGACACTGTGCGGTAAAAACACACGCTCGGACAATGTCTCGCATCGTATTTATGCACACAATCCTGCATTTCGAGAATCCATGCAGCAAGCAGAAGCGTTGGTGAGAAATCTACAGCCAAAACAAAGCGAACGGTTTGTATCTATCGTGCCCCTGTATGATCCAACTGTTCCCGTAGCTGAGACGTTGATACCAGGTTGCCAGAAAATAACACTCCCTTTGGTCGGTCACCTAGCCGCAATATTGGCAATGTTGACGATATTCGCGCCGCTGGTTGTGCACCGTGCTAAAAACTTTTCGCGCTAATTTTTGTTGAACTGGGCAATTTTATAGAGCACAGCAACATACGCTGCGAGTTCTTCTCTGCTGATGTGGTCTTGATTGTAGAGTTTTGTTCGAAGCTCTTCACGCAGGCCGCCCTCTATCTCTTTGACGGTGGCTCTGTATCTTGGATTTAGTACAGCAAGTTTGACGCGGCTGTCTTTTGTGTCGCTTATCTTGTGCAAGACACCTTTGAGTTCGAGATTATTGACGACATTGGTGATGTACGGCATGGTGGTGTCGAGAGTTTTCATAAGTGTGTTGAGGCGAAGGCCTTTTTCGCCAGCGTCGTATATAAGACCTATCGTAAACCATTGCATAGAGGTGAGGCCGTACTGTGACAGGTATTCCGATTTGATACGACCAAGAATACGGTGTGCAGTGGACTGCATGATGCCGCTTTCGTACGTAGTGATTTGTGATATATCTTTTTCCATAATTGAATACCTTGTTGACAATACCTTCTGACTTATAATACTATAGTAACAAGTTAAGTTAATTAAGTAAACTAAATAACTTAACGCCAGCACTAATTAATGAAGGAGGATCTGGTATGGATTCAGGAAATAAGGTTACAGCAATCGTTATAGCAGCTATCATAGGGCTAGTTGTCGGAGCAGGTGGCGGATACGCACTTGGCGGTATGCAGATGGATGAAGATAACAACACTTCTAACTCAGCAATGACGAGCGAGAAGTCTGAAGGCGTCGACGGCGTAACAGTCGGTGGCGCAAAGATGGTACGAGAAAAAGATATTGTTGATAATGCTATGAATGCAGACAACGTCACAACTCTCGTGAGCCTCGTAGACAAAGCGGATCTCGTTGAGACACTAAAGGGTGAAGGTCCATTCACTGTATTTGGTCCAAACAACGATGCGTTTGCAAAGCTTGATGCAGCAACAGTAGAATCTCTTCAGAAGCCAGAGAACAAAGCTGCGCTCGCTGAGATTTTGACGTACCACGTTGTGCCAGGTACCTACACTTCTGCTGACCTCAAAGCTATGGTAGCAAAAGGCCAGGCATTGACAAGCGTTCAAGGTGGAAAATTGATGCCTATGATGGACGGTGGCAAGCTAATGATCGAAGACGGCAAAGGTGACATGGTTATGATCGAAACTGCAGATGTTATCAGCAGTAACGGTGTGACTCACGTTATCGACAGCGTATTGATGCAATAGTTTAAAAATTACTCAGATATGCCGGTACCACAATAGGTATCGGCATATCTACTAAGATAGAAAGGTATATATGTTTTTACTTCTCGGAGCGTTTTTTGCAGGTATGATCACGGTGTTCGCACCTTGTATATTTGCGCTTTTGCCTGTGATAGTTGGCGGTTCGATAAGTGGAAATGTCGAAGATAAGCGACGACCGCTTATCATAACCGCAAGTCTCGCCGTATCGCTGATAGTTTTCACAGTTCTACTCAAAGCAACGACATTGTTTATTGATATTTCTCCCGAGGTCATAACCTATATCTCAGGTGGCATCATCGTTGGAGTTGGTATACTGACACTCTTTCCTCAGATATACGAACGCATCATTTTGTTCTTTAACTTACAAGCTAAATCACAGCAGTTACTGGGAAAGGGTTCGAGAAAAGGAGCCGCAATCGGTGCAATCATCACTGGTGCAGCCCTCGGACCAGTATTTAGTAGTTGTAGTCCTGTATACGCCTACCTCATTGCGACAGTGCTGCCAGTGAACTTTGGTCTCGCAATGCTCTACATCGTGGCATACGTAATAGGACTTAGTATTATGCTACTCCTCATTGGCTTTATTGGTCAGAAACTCGTTCGAAAAATGCGTTTTGCAGCAAATCCTCGCGGATGGTTTCAGCGCACAATTGCTATCTTGTTCATTGTTGTCGGACTCCTTATTATTACAGGATACGATAAACAGTTTCAAACGTTTATTTCGCAAAACACTCCATTCGACTTCGACGGTCTGTCGGCTAAATTGATACCTGCAACATCGGACCGTGAATCCAAAAGTGGCGTTCTGAACGTAGAGCCATATGCAGCACCGGAGTTGACGGGACTGCAGGATTGGATCAATAGCGATCCGCAGACTATCGAGGAGCTGGAAGGGAAAGTTGTATTGATCGACTTCTGGACATACAGCTGTATCAACTGTATTCGTACTCAGCCGTATTTGAAAAGCTGGTACGAAACCTACAAGGACAGCGGATTTGAAATTATCGGCGTACACGCTCCAGAGTTTGCTTTTGAGCGATCGAAAGAGAATGTGGAAAATGCTACTGAAAAAGCGGGTCTCAAGTACCCAATCGCGCTAGACAATAACTTTTCAACATGGGCTGCGTATGAAAATCAGTATTGGCCTGCAACATATTTGATAGATGCCGAAGGCCAAGTTCGTCGATATCACGCTGGCGAGGGGCAGTATAAGGAGACGGAGCAAGCTATTCGCCAACTCTTAGAGGAAAAAGGCAGCACCGTACCAGATGAAATGAGCGATGTTGATAATGACGGTATGTCGGCGCGCGAAGGTCAGACGCCGGAGACGTATCTTGGTACCCGACGAGCAAGTGATTACCAGGGCATGCAACCACTTGTGAGCGGCGAGCATGTCTTTACTCAAGCAGCGCTACCAGCCGTAAATGACTGGACGCTGGACGGCAAATGGAAAGTTAACGGTGAAGGTGTGACTGCGGTTGGTGATGCAAGCCTAACGATACGCGTAGCCGCAAAAGACCTATACCTTGTTACGGGATCTGACGCAAAGGGTAAAATCGGCGTGAGTGTGAATGGTAAGTCAATTTCCAGCAAAGACTCCGGTAGTGACGTAGATGATTCGCAGGTAGATGTGTCAATGGCGCAGCTGTACGAGGTTGTATCATTCGACAAGTTTACTAATGATTCAACTATCAGACTCAACGTGCCAGACGGCGTGCAGCTCAACGCGTTTACGTTTGGTGGATGATTGTATCTCTTGCAGAAATCATGCGACCGCCCATTCTGAGCGGTCGCATTGCTAGAGTGTATCCAGGTTACTTTTTACAGTCGTACTGATACGGGCACGTTGTTGCCGCTTAACAAGTTGGCAGTATTGCCTGAGTTAACGACATTTGTTGTGTTTGTCGTAGTGTCGTTTACGGTTGCTGTGGTGTTTCCGGAGTTGTTGACACTATTGTTACTGTTGTCTGTGACGGTTGTTGTGGTTGTATTGTTTGTGTGGTTGTTTGTCCAGCTCTGTTGATTCTGGCTTGTGTTGTTCGAGTTGAGATTGAGTGTATTGCCATCAACACTGACGCTCTGATCACGGTTATCGTTGTATGAGCCGTCATTGAAGCTGTCGCGAATAGTTGTTTCCACGGTAGTAGTATTGGTATGAGTTTCATTATTGTTAGTAGTAGTTGTAGTGTTATTGTTTACGGTAGTTGTGCTGTTGAATGCATCGTGAGTAGTACCAGCACCGAGTGTAGCCATGGTATATGGTCGCGCGTGCTCGCTGGTATGTACGGGAGCTTCTTTGGCTGCGGTTGCAGTTGATGCTGCTTGTGCACTAGCGTCAACGCAAGTGCCAGCCACCGTAGTAACTGGTGCGGGTGCAGTGACCTGTGAAGACAGTGCACTCGCAAGCTGTCCCTGGACAATCTGTGACACGATGATCGTAGATACGATGACCGCAGCAACGATTGCACTGAAAACGGTTGCTCCTGTAAGTAAAAGTTGTTGGCGTTGCGCCTGGTAAGTAGTAGATTCAACCATGGTGGTGAATTCCTCTCCCTCGCATAGGGAATTATTGGTTATAAATACCGCCGGGAATCCCACCATGCCTAGTAGTGACTTCATCATAGTCCTGTGTTTTCACAATGTCTAGCATGAGCATTTATATTTTTTTACCTAAGAAATTCGAAGTGTCGTACCGTCCAAAGGGTGCCATCCGAATGGATTACTGAGGTCGTGTAGCAGGCCTTCATTTGCTGAGACACCGTATACGACCGTAAAGTTATACGGCACGCTTTGTGCTTCTAAGCAGACTCTTACGAGTTCGCTGCAGTCGCGGTGACTGAGCCACACCTGTCGTTCGGACATAAGTTTTGAGTGGGGGATGTTGTCCGGGGTGACACCGCCAAATCGAATACATACGACGCTAAGGTTTTTAGAATCTGCGTAGTAGCGCCCTAGAGACTCCATGAGTACCTTACTAGCTCCATAAGGGCTATCGGGCAAAGGGAGGTCAAAGGGGCGGAGCGGTTCGTGCTGACCTCGTCGACGTGTGAAGCGGTCGGCGTGTAAGGAGCTAGCCATAATCACGCGCGGTACGCCAGCCAGCACGGCTGCCTCGTACACGTTGTGAGTCATCTGTACGTTGTCGGTATTCAGGTTGTCGCCCATAAAGCCATCGTTTTTAAATGTCCAGGCGAGGTTGATGATCGCATCGTGCCCCCGTGCTGCCTCGATAAGTTGTTCGCGGTCGAGTGCGTCGATGCGGTTACGCAACAGTTCGAGCTGATTTTCGAACAGTTTGTTGTCGGTGGTTACATTACGGATCACCAAACGATTGAGCAATTTGGCCAGATCGGCCGGAGTGAGCTGCTGTTCCTTGTCGCTCAGTGCGCACGACGGGTCGATGTGCGATTCAATCATCAGTCCATCCATGCCCATGTCGAATGCTTTCTGCGAAATATCGAACAAATACTCGCGCTTGCCTCCAATGTGGCTCGGATCGCAAATAATGGGCAAATTGGGCATCAAACGGCGCAATTCGATCACTGTTTTCCAGTTGGGGTAGTTGCGGTACTCGGTTTCGCGGAAAGGCGTAAATCCGCGGTGAATGGCCACCATGTTTTTAATTCCGGCCTGACTAAGCCGCTCGAAAGCGCCCAACCACAGCTGAACATCAGGATTGACCGGGTTTTTCACCATCACCACCGCGTCGGTTCCTTTCACCACATCGGCAATTTCCTGAACAACAAACGGGCTGGCAGTTGAGCGGGCTCCAATCCAGAGAACGTCGAGGCCGGCTTTCAGCGCCTCTTCAGTGTGCTGCGCGTTTGCTACTTCGGTTCCAACGGGCATTCCGGTTTCTTCGCGCACCATCTGCAGCCATTTCAGGCCAATGCTACCAACGCCTTCGAAACTACCGGGACGTGTTCGTGGTTTCCATACGCCACCACGATATACGAATACCCGGTGATCTTTCGCGATTAATTTAGCAGTTGCCATTGCCTGCTCCTCGGTTTCGAGACTGCACGGACCGGCAATGATCAGCGGGTTGTTAATTTGTGGCAACCAGTGCCTGATCGGGTTAATTTCTAATTCTAATCCCATGATTATTTGGTATAAAGTTTAACAATTGTCTTTTCATTTTTCACCAGCGAATCGTTTTGTCCGTCGAGGATTCCACGAATTCGGTTGGCATTTTTCATCAGCGCCATCATCTGTTCGGGTTCGCTCTCAATACTTTTCCTGAAAGCTTTCAGGTGTTTGATGTAAACATCGAGCGATTCAACAACATATTCCTTGTTTTGTTGAAAAATAGGCCCCCACATTTCAGGAGAACTTTTGGCCAGACGTACCGTTGAGTTGAAACCACCACTTGCCAGATCGAAAATAATTTCGCGGTCTTCCTTGTCGAGCACAGCGTTTGCCAGTGCGAAAGCTGCAGCGTGGGGCAAATGCGAAATAA
>LCPR01000021.1 GCA_001003725.1 Candidatus Saccharibacteria bacterium GW2011_GWC2_48_9 | reverse complement strand
AGCCAAAGAGCCGGTGAGCAAAAGAGAGTTGGTGAGTCCTTTGCGGATATCATTTTGAAAGCTGCTACGTGCAAGGTAATAGGCGAGCGCCCATAACCCGCTAGCCATGCCGACGCTTAGTAGTATGCGTAGCACAGGTGAATTATCTTGCCATGTTTGCGCCAGTACAGATAGTAGCGCTGCATAGAGTATTGCGCCAGCGATATAAAACATTATGTCGACAGCCGAGAGACGAGATGTGTTCTCTGTGCCTATGGGTGCACTGGTTTGTTGCGCAGGAAAAAGTTGTTCAACATCTTGACGTGTTATTGATCCTTCGGCAATAGCGGAGCGCAGTGCGTCGAGGAGCGTGGTTTTGTCTACGGTCATTTTTGTACCCATCCTATAAAGTTTACTGGACTATAATTGTCGTCATTGTAGCGGAGGTCGATATGTTTTTTCTTGAGCCCGTCTGCCAGATACCACGATGTACCGTCTGAGTTGCTACTCCAAAATAAGAAGCCGCTTCCACCATTTTCTTGTGTCAGCTTGTAGTCGTCTGGAGCAGTTTGCGAAGATAGTAGGGAGTGTTCACGCGCCTGGGTGTAGGTGATGTTGGTGGAGCTGCCCTCTGACGTATCGTAGTAGTACAGTACGGGATCGGCAGATACCGAAGTATTATTTGACGGCTCTTCGGCAATTTTTTGATCTGAGCCGACACTAAAGTTTGTCGAGCAACTATAGCCTGCGCACGAGCTGTAAATAAAGTCGTACGAAGGGTTAGCAAATAGGCGAGGGGTGTACACAAGGGCGATTGCCGCCAGTATCACTAGTATGGGTACCGAGAAGAGTAAAATGAGGTCATTTTTGACGTTGGCTTTTGGAGGTATTGTGCTTGGCTTTGTCATATTGCTTGCAGTATAGCATGTTTGAAGGTGAATGAAACTAAGTGTGTGCCGGGCTCGCAGTGTATAATAAATATATATGACTACAAAACTTCTTATCTTCGGTATTACGGGCGATTTGAGCCGCCGCAAACTTATTCCAGCACTGGAGCAGATTACTGTTACTGGCAATTTTGACGACTTAGAGGTGATAGGTGTGTCGCGTCGAGAAGTAGACGAGAAGCTACTGATACGAGATGAGCGCCTGGCTGCGCGCACCCGAGTCATCACTATGGACGTCGCGAATCCTAGTGAGTACGAGCGACTCAAAACCGAGATTAACATGACCGAAAACGATCAATTGTTGATTTACTTGTCTGTGCCGCCAAGTTCGTCGGGGCAGATAGTGCAACTGCTTGGTCGTGCAGGTATCAACGATGACCGCGTCAAGCTCATGCTTGAGAAGCCGTTTGGTACAGATCTAGAGAGTGCAAAGCATATGTCGAGTCAAATAAGTGAGTATTTCGACGACGAGCAAGTATATCGGATCGATCATTATCTTGCTAAAGAAATGGCGCAGAATATCGTTGCCTTTCGTGCTCACAATGCGCTGTTTGCTCATGTATGGGACAATTCGGCTATCGAAAAGATCGAGATTAAAGCATATGAATCCATCGATATCGAAGGTCGCACGCAATTTTATGAGCAAACAGGCGCGCTTCGCGATATTGTGCAGGGGCACTTGATGCAATTATTGTCGCTTGTCATTATGGATATTCCGGGCGACATGCACTGGAGCCAAGTTGCACTACACCGACTTGGTGCGCTCAAAAGTCTGCGTCCAGCGGATGTGACCTCGACGGTGCGTGCACAGTATGCCGGCTACCAAGACGAGGTAGAAAATCCCGGCAGCACTACCGAAACGTTTGTGTCGGTCCGGCTTGAGTCGGATGCGCCGAAGTGGACTGGCGTGCCATTTTATCTCACTACTGGTAAAGCGCTCGACCAAAAACTTACTGAAATCAAAGTCTATTTCAAAAAATTTCACGATGCACAGACCAACTGCTTGATTTTTCGTATACAGCCAGAAGAAGGCATAGAAATCGCCCTTAACACACTCAAGCCAGATTACGAGTATGAATACGAAGAAACCAGGCTGTCGTTTAACTATCCCGCTGGTGTGGTGCTGCCCGACGCGTACGAGCAGGTGATTGTTGATGCTATTCGCGGGCACAAACACATCTTTACGTCCAACGACGAAGTAGTGCGTAGCTGGGAAGTATTGCAGCCTCTTGTGAGTCATTGGGCAATGCGTGACGGCTGTGAATATATGTACGAAAAAGGCAGCTCTGCGGAGCAAATACTTGCCGATGCTGATGCGGCTTGTAAAAAAGAGTAGATATGAAAAGCCCCTCGGGGCTTTCCGGTCACTCAGCGAAATGAGGAGGAAAGACCCGAGGGGCTATGCGGTTGTGCTTGCCAGCATTACGGTGAGCGTCCACTCGCTACCGACTCTCTTGATGGTGAGTGGAACCTGGTAGGTTTCACCTCCTTCTCGTATGTTGATCGCGAGCTTCCCTGTGTGCATGATGTGCGCTGTTTCGCGCGAGATGAAAATGTATTCGAGATTCATCTCCCATCCACGCTCGTCGTCCAATAGTCGAATGGGCCGATCCGGCCTGTATCGATCGATGCGACCACTGTCAACGTCGATCAAAGCTGTCACGCTGACTGTACCGGGGTCTGCAAGCACCTCATGAGGCATAAAGTCACCACCTGACTTCTGTCGTATCGCAGCCTTTCTGCGATTAAGTATAGTATACCACCATGTATTGACTTAATCAAGCATCTATGCTATGATTAATATAAATGTCAATAGAAGCATTCAAAACAAACACAACTGAAACATACATTCCACTCGAAAACCCCGAGATACTCGGCACGGAACAGGTGGGCGTCCTGCTTGAAGAGACTGGCTTTGATGACCCAGAGCTGCTTCGGCTTGCACAAGAGAATCCTACGGCAATCAACCAGGGTGAAATAAATATAGAACTAATAAATGGCCTACAGCCTCGTAAAGACGGCCGTGCGTTCAAAATCACGGCTGGAGAACAGGGTGCAGTTGCCGGTGTTGTGTATGGTATTACGCGAGGAAAAGATAGAGGTACTATGGAGCTTGTGTACTACGCAGATGAAGATTTCACTGGCCAAGGAATCATGCGCGCAAGTGTAGCTGCGGTAGCGGCACGATATAAGTCAGAATATGAACTGATGCTCGATATTGGAAACGAGAACGAAGCTTCGATTCGTATAGCCCGCGCTATTGGTGCAAAGGCGCTCGATGCTACCAACGGGGCGAAGCGTTATTATACAGACAGAGTGCGATAATATAAGCCACTGGCTAGCGGATAGGTGTAAATTGCTGTTATAATAAAATCCCATGGACAGGAAGACTAACATGGGACAATCTAAGAAATATATTTTCGTGACAGGCGGCGTTTTGTCCGGAGTGGGCAAAGGCATCACCGCGGCGAGTATTGGTGCAGTACTTCAGGCCAAAGGTGTGACAGTTTCGATACAAAAATGTGATCCGTATCTCAATGTAGATGCGGGTCTTTTGAATCCAGCGGAGCATGGAGAATGCTTTGTGACAAAAGACGGTGCGGAGACCGACCTAGACCTTGGGCATTATGAACGTTTTCTCGATATCGAGCTTACTCAGAAAAACGCCACACTCAGCGGCCAGCTACTTTCGAATCTCATCGCAGATGAACGTGCGGGTAAGTTTGGCGGAAAGACAGTACAACTTGTGCCGCATCTGACTGGTGCGATCCAGGATGCGATAGAACTCGCCGCAGATGGGAGCGAGGTGCATATCGTCGAAGTGGGCGGCACGGTAGGTGACTACGAAGGACTCAGTTTCGTCGAAGCGATTCGCGAATTTGCAGGCCGAGTAGGTCGCGAAAACTGCCTCTATGTACACGTGGTGTACGTGCCATTTATTGGTACGAGTAAGGAGTTTAAAACCAAGCCCGCCCAAAATGCGCTCAACGAACTCCGCGGATTTGGTATCGTGCCAGATTGCGTAGTTGTACGTAGCGATGATCCAGCACCGGCGGGAGTTGCAACGAAAATTGCGCAGTTTAGTGGTGTAGCCGAAAATGCTGTGGTGATGCTGCACAATGCAAAAACCGTGTTTAAAATCCCCCTCATCATTGCCGAAAGCGGCATCAACGACGTACTTGCGAAGTTTACGGGCAACGACACCGCACCTGCACTCCGCAAGTGGCAGGATATTATGCTTGCTCAGAGTACTGTTCGCGACCGTGACGTGACGGTAGGGCTTGTTGCAAAATACATGGACAACGAAGATACGTACATATCTGTGCTCGAAGCGCTTAAAAGCGCAGCGTGGCACGAAGAGGTGAACCTGCACGTTAAATGGCTCAACGCTGAAACAGCTAGTGATAGTGATTTTCAATCTGTCGATGCACTACTTGTGCCGGGTGGTTTTGGTGAACGTGGTATTCCGGGCAAAATAGCTGCAGCGGATTATGCACTGCGTACAGGCACGCCGTATCTTGGTCTCTGTCTAGGCTTGCAGGTGGCGGTAATTGCTGCGGCCCGAAGAGGCGGACTCGAAGACGCTCACAGCAACGAATTCGATAGTGCTACGCCACACAACGTGGTGTATATCATGGCAGGGCAAGAGGGTAAGGAGTCGACTGGTGGCACTTTGCGCCTCGGCGATTACAGTGCCGTACTCAAAGAGGGAAGTAAAGTGGCTGAAGTGTATGGCGCGACAGAAGTTGTCGAGCGACATAGACATCGATACGAGGTAAATCAGGCGTTTGCAGAGGCAATAGAAAAGGGCGGCTTGGTCATTAGCGGCACATCACCAGACGGCAAGCTGGTAGAATTTGTTGAAGCTCCAGAGAGTAAATATTTCGTCGCGACACAAGCACACCCAGAATTCAAGAGTCGGCCAGATACTGCACACCCATTGTTTATTGGCTTGATACGCTCAGCAAAATAACGCTAACTCAAATACTGGGCGCATTGAGTCCAATAGGATACACCCATTCATTATGCGTCATGTGATTGACATCCGTAAACATAAGTGCTATAATGAAAATACAAATTAACGAAAAGAAACAAAACAAATGGACAAAATAGACCACGGATCACGAGATATCGCCCATATGGGCACAGGCGACGACATGCGAGTGCTCAACGTACTTGTTGAAAATGTACGCGGACTCAGCCCGGTATCGGGTAGTTTTGCAGAGCTTGGCTTGCCAGACCCTGAACTCCTCGAAGAGCTTGGCGCAGAGCTCGTCTAGGGCGCTAGTTCTACAGAGGTAAATCTGTTATAATTGCTCGCATGGAGCAAATCTCTCATACCATTTCAGCTATTGTAGAAGATGAATTTGGCGTAGATGTTACGCCAAATTTGTCGCGTCCAGAAGCGCAGTTTGGCGACTACACTACAAATGTCGCTATGCAACTTGCTAAGCAAGTGGGGCAAAATCCACGAGCTATCGCAGAGAAGATTGCCGAAAAAATATCAGAGCCAGGCGCATTTGAAAAAGTAGAGATTGCAGGCCCCGGGTTTATAAATATCACCCTCAAGCCCGAGGCACTTTTACAATTATTGCACGCAGAACCAAAGCCAATTTATAGTGGTAAAAAAATCGTACTTGAGTATAGCTGCCCGAACGCATTTAAAGAGCTACATACGGGACACCTGTACCAAACTATCTTTGGTGATATCATGTCTCGACTTCTGCTGGTCGGCGGTGCACAGCTGCAGCGCACGAGCTTTGGGGGTGACGTAGGGCTGCACGTAGCCAAGTGTCTATGGGGTATGCGCGCCGAACTTGGTGGCAAAGACCCGGACAAGTTACAAGCACTCGGAAGCAACAAGGATGCGTTTGAACGCGCACGCTGGATTAGCGCAGCCTACGTACGAGGTGCGACTGCCTACGAAGAGGGGGCGGACAACAAAGCAGAGATTGATGAACTCAATAAAACGATATATGGCTTTCACGACACTCGCGATCATGAGTCGCCACTTGCACAAATCTATTGGACGACTCGACAATGGAGCTATGATTATTTCGAGGCCTTCTACGCGACTATCGAAGTTGCGCCACTCCGTTACTATCCGGAAAGCGAAACAGCTCCTGTAGGTCTAAAAGTAGTCAAAGAACAGCTAGAAAAAGGCAACCTGAAAGAATCAGAGGGGGCTGTGGTGTTCGAGGGCGATGAGTCAAAACATCTCCATACGCGTGTATTTGTGACATCGAAAGGCCTGCCGACCTACGAGACAAAAGATATTGGCGTGATTTGGCGTGAGCGAGAAGATTATGGGTTTGACCATCGGTATCTTATTACTGGAAATGATCAAAAAGAATACATGCGAGTTGTGTTCGCAGCAGCGGAGACATTTTCGCCTGAACTGGCTGGCACTATGACACATTTGACCAATGGCACTGTCCGATTTGGCGACGGCAAAAAAATGAGTTCACGGCTTGGCAATGTGACGCGTGGTATCGATGTTATCGATGCGGTGCGCGAAAAAGTAAGCGAACTTGTAGACGATAAATCGCTGGTAAACGACGTGACTATTGGTGCAATAAAATATGTATTCGCACGTTACCGACTCGGTGGCGATATCGCGTTTGATCTAGACGAGACAGTAAGCTTGCAGGGTAACTCCGGGCCATATTTACAATACGCTCATGCTCGAGCTCGAAGGATTTTAGAGAAACTTGGTAGCACCGGCGTGCCTACTACCGTGCGACCCGAAGATCGTGCGCTTGTGCGAAAACTCGGAGAGTACCGCGAAGTGATGGAACTTGCGACCCAGGAACTTGCTCCGCATCATATCTGTAATTACTTGTTCGAACTTGCTCAAGAGTTTAACCGTTACTACGAAAAGAATAGAGTCGTCGGGAGTGATCACGAACAGCACCGTGCTGGCTTAGTTGCAGCATATGCAGATACGCTCCGTGCCGGCTTGATGATACTGGGTATCGTTGCGCCAAATAAGATGTAGAGCACTGCAGGAAGTTGTTTTAACGAAACGTATATGGTATAGTACATGTTTTAGCGACGCAACACTTGTTGTCACGCTCGACCAAGTAGCTACACCTGTATGTATTCCGACAAACTTTATACCCCACATCACGAGAACGCCGATAGTGAGAACGATCGGTATCTTCTTGTTGCATCACCAAAAATATCGGACATAGGAAGGCGGTTCGTTGAGTCTGATGGTGCCTACACTGATGTTCGAGATGCGAGTTTCTCAATGGCAAAATTGGTGAGTAAGACACTGCGCTATGAGCGTATGTCGACGGATAATCCTTCCATGAGTGAAGAGCAGGTTGCCGCGCAGCAGGCCACAGACTGCTACGGGCACACGATAGTACTATCTGAGCTACTTGATAGCATAGACGTACCGCATTACGTAGGATATGCGAATAGGCATGCGTTTGTAGTGGCGGGTAATGAAAGTGGGGGGCTATATCTTGCGGACCCATTGTCTCCCCATCTAAGCGGAGACGTGACCAGCGCACTTAGCGGGCCGTCGATCGATAATCAGTTACAAGAAGGAGTTGATTTTGCATCGGTGTTTCTCAAGACCGATAGACTGATCGAAGCATCATCGTCACTCGATGATGTGCGTAGTGCTGCCGCTAAACATCCATGGTTGATGTTTGGCAAAGATCCCGGGCTTATCGCTGGGGGTGATGTGCTGAACCCACACGATACACGCCTTGTCATGAATCTGTATAAGCCGGAGCGAGGTAGGCGGGTGCTCGAAGACTATAGTGGCTTTATATCTGCAATGTCACAAAATGACTTGGCGTCTGCGAGTGCTCGACTTTTTGCACTCGAGGGAGTGTTTCCGGATATCGATGTTCGCAACAAATTTAAAGCTGTTGCTGATCTCGCCTTGCAGCTAGGTCGGCAGGGTATGCGTGCAGATGCGGTGCGTGTGATAGAAAGTGTAGAGCACAGCCTTGTACGCAGCGAGCACCCGGATGTTCGCACCTGGAAAGCAGATAGGTTTCGAAAGCTTGGTGCTGCCGTTGCCGATGCGAGCATTGTGGAACAGTCGTTGAGTATTTATGGATCGCTGGGGTCGAGCGTGAATCCTCGTAAAATTGCCAAAGCCCGTAAGCTTCTCGAAGACCTGGGCAAAGAGTAGTATACTACGAAGTAATTAATTGAATTTCTGAAGGAGCAATAATGGCAGAATCGAATAAAAGTACCAAAAAGACGAAAACTTCGCCCGCAAAAACTGCAGCACTAAAAAATCGTGCAGTCGCCGCACGCACTCGTGCACGAGAAGCGTCACGAGGACATGCGAATGGGTTTGTGGAGTTTTTGCGTACACAGGGAGTAGTCGGTCTCGCGGTTGGCCTCGCGATAGGTACCGCGGCAGGTGCAACAGTGAAGACGCTCGTAGAAGGGTTTATCAACCCTATCGTGCAGTTTATTGTCGGTACGCGTGAAGGGCTGGAAGCAAGTACCTGGACGCTCGAGTTGTGGGGACGCACTGCAGATTTTAAATGGGGCGCGTTCGTATCGTCCGCAATCACATTACTTGCAACCGCACTTGTGATTTATATGATTATTCATTTTGCAAAGCTCGATCGCCTAGACAAAAAGAAAGAATAGTTCGTGAGCCATATACAAAAATACCACCTTGTTATGGTGGTATTTTACATGCCAACACTCACTCTTCGGAGGTTTCTCGAAATGCCGGCCAAACGCCACGCCAAAACGTGAGGTAGTGGCCAAGCGTGAGTATAAACAATATTGTGCTCACGCCGTACGCTGAGGCGTCGGACAATGCGATAAATACCATTGAAAGTGGTAGGGCGAACGAGTGATAGCGATAGACTCGTTCGGTGGCACGTGCGGTGATCATGCGCATACCCTCGTCTTCGTCGCGGATTTCTGCCGGCTTTACTCCCGTTATGCTGAGCTTGTCGTGAGGGTTTCGCTTGTTGTAGCGAGTAATGGCCATGGTGTAGATAATGGAGTAGAGGATTGCCAGCGCCGCCGCAACGAACATGCCGATGCGTGCGGGGGTAAAACCTTCGGCGGTGCTATGTTGTTTGTCGTAGGTGATAAGTAACACAACTACATAGAGAAGGGTAGCTGCGAGAATCTGCCAAAGAGGTGATTTGATAGAAAAAAATTGTTTCACTGCGCGGTTTCCTCGAGCCAAAACAGCTCATTAATTGGTGTATTCAGTGCCTTTGCTAAGCGGAGTGCTAGAGCAACAGAAGGGGCGAATTCTCCTTTTTCGATAAACGCCACCGTCTGTCTTGTGACGCTGACTTTTACGCCAAGCTCAGACTGGGTGAGTCCGAGTTGCGTTCGAGCCTGGCGTACCTTATTGTGAAGCGTCACGAGCTACCGACCCTGAAATACGTTGACACCTGCATAGGCGAGCAACCCAAACCCTACACCCCAGATGATGATCGAGATTGTTTGCCAAAACAACACCTTTCCTTTGGGAGCACCGAGTGCGATCATGCCCATGGAGGTGAGCTGGCTTGGGAGTAGGGTTTGTCCAAACAAGCTCACTCCTACTACACCGTATTTATTGAACGCTTGTTTGAATTTAAACATCTTACCCTCGGGCTCTTTATTGCCCATGTAACGCTCACGAAACGAATGTCCAAATTGCACGAGTGCAAACATTGACACCCAGTTGCCTACGCAGGCGGCTATGATTGCAATAGGTAGCGCAACACCAGCCGCTACCCCTAACGCCGCAGCCAGATACGATTCTACATAGGGGATAGCACCAGCTAGTCCGACGGCGAGCCACTGCCATATTGGATCGGTTGTTTCAACAAAACTTTGAATAGATTCGAGCATGATAGTCTCCTTATTTACCGTATTGTATATACAAATGTATAGTAAACTTAACACAATGTCAAGTTTACATAACATTTAGCACTTTTATAGTATTACGATAAAAGTACGGGTAGGGAGATGTTAGCAGCCGATGCGTTTTGAAGATGGAGTAGTGCCGAGTGTGGTGATGCGGTTGTTGTTGTAGTCCCAGTAGTCTAGCCATGCGCAGGTTGTGGTTTGATATACGTAGCGCACATTGCGTGTTCCATCGTTCGTGTTCGGGGTGCTGCCTATCTGAGGATTTGGTGAACCAGAGTTGAGTGCGGCGATAGTGACGCCATCGAGCCGTGCTTCTGCGGGTCCGCTATTTGTTGTGGTGCTTCCAATAGCTTGATTGTAATAAAACTGTTCAGCGGTAGGTAGTTGGCTATTGATAGATTGGTAGAGTTTGGCTTTCTTCTCGACAGTTGCTAGGAGTGATTCGACGGAACCTGCTTTTGACCTGGTCTGTATACCGTTAAATGCAACTATAGTAATAGCGGCTAGGATACCTATGACCACGATTACAATTAATAGTTCTACGATAGTAAATCCAGAATGCTTATGCTTTTTCATATATCTGTAATATACCATGGATGCGTCGTCAACAGTAACGCGTGCTATGTAATCCTGAGATTGTTCTTGCGTTGTGCACGAGCTTGAGTGATCGCGACTTCTTCGTCGTCGATGTCACGGTATTCTTTGAAGTCAGTGAGTAGTCGGTTTTTTTGCGTAGTTGATAGGTCAAAAATACGCAGCAGTAGAGTGTCGACACCAGCGCTAGACTGGCGAGCCGATTCTAGGCTTGTCGTTACCGATTGTACTGCATGCTTTTTCTTGAACTCACTTGTCACAGAGTCAAATAATTCTAGGCGGCGTTTGTCGTCTAGTACATCGTCTACGGACAGTGAGCTTAGCTTTTTTTCATATTCTTGACGTAGCGCAAGTACTTCCATAATGTTCCAGTCGACAGATGAAATCATAGGGATGAGCCCATCGTGCAATTGGCTGAGTTCTGAGCGCCGCGTGGTAATCTTGCGCATGCGGCTGTTTTCGTGTGCGATAGTTTTGCGTCGTTCGCGTCGAATGCCGGTTGTATCGAGCATTCGTCGAACTATGCCACTGTTTGGATCTACGATTGTAATGGCATGATTTGCGGCTACTAAACGGTACAGTACTGCATCGCTATAGTGTTTTTTGAGGCTGGAAATTTCCTCTATCCCCATAGTTGTGACAAACGCCTTGAGCCAGTCTGCATGGAGTGAGGTGAGGCTGCTATTGTTACGCACGAATGTTTCGATATGGAAGTTGTCACTGTAATCAATAACAAGATCGACAGCGGGTTGCACTTCGCTGGTGCGTTGAAGTGTATGTTTGGCAAGTGTTTTTTTGAATGAATCGTTGGTGCGTTTTGCGTTGAGTGCTTGTCGTAGGGGGATCAGCTGCGTCTCAACTTGATCTAAGAAGTCGTATGGTTGTGAGGTGTCTTGGTGGAGTTGTTCGAGCAGCTTGCGTTCCCTTTTGGAATATTGCTTCAGGGCTGCTTTAGCTTGCTGACGAAAAAGTTCGATGTTCGTGATGGCGCTATCGGTGATTTCTTGAAGGCGCTTCTTTTCTTTGAGTTCGATGTGGTGGGTGTTATCCATCGCTATGCATCCTCTTTTCTATGAAAGATGCATCGTACTCCTTGCGCCAATGTTTACCGACGACATTGTAGCTTCGCAAGTCACCTTTAAGGTGCTCTACCTGTACTAGTGCTGGATTGTACAAACTTAAGGTTTGGTAGAACGCAATACTCGTCGGCGATATTTTACGACCTGGAAAAACAGTTGAGTAGATCTCTCGGCCACGAGTTTCAAAGTAATTACCATCTTGGCGAGGAATGAAATAGCCTTTTGCCTTTATGTTCATTGACCTGACCATACTCCTCACGTCGGCAAGTGTCATCGCTATGTCGCTGGATTCTATGAGTAAGTATAGTGTGTCGGTGTCATCTGCAAAAAGCGTTGCATACGCGTCGGGTCCTGTTACGATATCACTGGCGATGATTTTCTTGACATGCAGATTGCTCCCAAAATGCTCTTCCGAGATACGTTCTACTGCATAAGCTTTCTTGGTATCGTAATCCAAATCCATCATAATAGTTATATTATATCAATATAATGCATTCATGTCAACTATATATCATAGAATGTATCATCCGGTAGGGCATAATACAAGAAGATATGCACCTAGGGGTATAATAGAGGGATGAGGACAAATAAAACCGAGAGTGAATGGCAGGATGAATTAACGCCCGAGCAGTACCATGTACTGCGCGAGAAGGGTACTGAACCAGCGTTTACGGGCGAGTATGATAGTGTTTTTGATGAGGGTACAAGTTCGATGCACATTGCGGCTGGCCAAGCTTTTATGATGCGATTGATGGCACAGTGGTACTAACGCCAGACGATAGTATGGGTATGGCTCGCACTGAGGTGACGTGCGCTCACTGTGGTAGCCATCTTGGCCATGTGTTTGAGGGTGAAGGTTTGGGTGTACCGACAGATCAGAGGTATTGTATCAACTCACTCAGCCTCAAGTTTGATCAAAGATAATAATTTTCGCCTACAATAAATGACGACCGTTAATGGTCGTCATGTGGTGCGGTGAATAGTACTAGGAGGTCGTGCCTGCGAAGAGGAGTTTCCTCTTCGCAGGCACGGATGTTCTCGTGTTGTCAGGCGCTCAGCACCTTGGGAACTCCGCGAGCATGCTGCTGTAGTCGCTGAAGATGTTTGCGCCCCTTCTCGGTGATCATGAGACCGCTCCGTGTCTCGCTCTGGTACACGACGTACCCCCACCCCTGGAGCTTGTTGATAACCTCGGTCATCTTGCGCTCACGTTGAGTCGGAAATCTGCCGAACTTGAGCTGCTGACGCTCGTCGAATCTCTCCACGCATTTGCGCGAAGCATCGACAAGGCTGTCGGCCAGCAGCTTCCCCTTCTTCTCTGCGTCCAAAATGGACAGCAGCGGCGGTGTCGCCCAGCGCGACAACTTGTCGGTGCACGAGCTTGCGTTATGTGACATACACATACCTTCCGTAGGGAAGCTCTCGCGGTCACGAGAACTTGTATATTATATCACAAAGAATACATTATGCAATATATTCGCCATTAATCTGTTATACTGGAGCATATGACAAAAAAAGCAAAGCTCCTCTGGATGGATCTAGAGATGACCGGACTTGACCCTGTGGACGATAGGATACTTGAAGTTGCGGCAATAGCAACCGATTGGGATATGAAAGAAATCGCCACCTACGAAGCGGTAAAAAAAGTCGGACCGAGTCTCATGAAGACTCGCATGGTAGGTGAGTTTTGGGAAAAGTATTCTGAAGTGCGCGAGGCGTTGACTGCACAAAACGCTGACGGCAAAAATGGTAGAACGGTTGAAAACGAGCTGCTCGAATTTCTCGAAGCGCATTTTGACGCAAATACCCGGGTTATACTGGCCGGTAATTCTATCCACCAAGACCGCAAGTTTATCGACAACGAGTGGCCGCGTCTTAGCGAAAAACTACACTACCGTATGCTTGATGTTACTGCTTGGAAGGTTGTAATGGAAGGTAAATACAAGAAGAGATTTACCAAACCGGAGCAGCACCGAGCGCTCGAAGATATCAGGGGTAGTATCGAAGAATTACAATACTATTTAGGGAAAGTAAAAGCATGACGCACAAAGAATTTGAAGATCATATACTGCAATACGCTAATGTGTGGCTCGACTATCCGTTTGGCGAAGGAACTGCAGTGTACAAATACGGCGAAAAGCCCGAAGGCAAGATCGTAGCAATTGTAGCTGAAGGCAGTAAGCCACTACGTGTTAGCTTGAAATGCGACCCCGTACTTGCGGTAAGTTTACGTGAGAGGTATGAGACCGTCATACCTGGCTTCCACCTGAGTAAAAAACACTGGAACACAATCATTTGTAGTGGCCAGCTGAGTCACGATGAAGTGTTTGACTTAGCGCGTTTGAGCTATCGGCTCGTGAGCGGCGAGCAAGTTGCGAACTAACTATCGGTTGTTTCGCCTGGATTTTGAAATTCTTCGATAGATTCCTGAATCGTTTTGAAACTAGGCTCATTTTTGGTAATAAATGCCTGCATGGATTCGCGACTATTGTTTTTCTTAATACTCGCCATATAGGCTAGGATTAGTTGCATTTTTGTGTCCATCTCGTTTGCGTAGACTCGGTCGTAGACACCGTTGAGCCGGGCGTCTTCAAGTGCGGCACCGAGTTTGGTGTCTGAGTATTGGCCACCGCTGCTCTTGGCGGCTGATTTAAGCGTTGAGGGGTCTTGGCCCATGTTCTCAAGTGGCGTTTCCATGTCTCGAGTGGCATTGATGAGTGTGGTTTGCAGGTTTCCGTTGATAGCGGCGAGCTGACTGTCTTTGACGAGTCGGTTAGAACGCTTTGTGTTTTCTGTTATCGCAACCATGGTGGTGTAGAGTTTTATCTCGTTGGCAACAGACGTTGTCTTGGGTGTTGCAAATACCAAAAACGCTGCAATGGTAAGCGCAAGGGCGGCACCAATGCCCGCGAAGATAAACTTTTTTTCGATAGGCTGTTTGGACTGAGGGGCAAGCTGGTCAAGATAATCGATAGAATACTGACCTCCAACCATTTGGCCTGGCACCGTATTGGTTGGCTGCTGAGTGAGAGGGCTTGGTGCGCTGGCAGCACGTAGGTACGAGTCGACATCTCCTGGCTTGTCGGCGTTGGGCTTGGGAGCTGGGGTGTACCAGCTGGCCGCGGGCTGGGGTGCTTGCGCAGCTGGTTGAGGTTGAGGTGGCTGATAGCTTTGAGGTGTAGCATAGGTAGGTTGCTGCGAGGGCGCAGGGGCAGGCTGACCGTATACTGGTTGACCAGGCGGCGGAGTTTGTGGTGGGTAGCCACCAGGGTTGTAAGGTGGTGGAGTTTGATTTGGATCCATAGCTAGCCCTATTTAACCATAAGCAATAGAGGTAGACAAGGGGTAAAGTGCTATACTATACAGTATGCAAGATGCCAAAGAAGAGGTGCGAGCGAGACTGGCTATTGAAGACGTGGTCGGCGAGTATGTTGAGCTCAAGCGCGCAGGACGAAACTTTAAGGGCTTGAGTCCATTCAGCGGTGAAAAAACACCTAGTTTTTTCGTGAGTCCAGAAAAGAATATTTGGCATGATTTTTCTTCGAATAAGGGCGGCGATATTTTTAGCTTTGTGATGGATGTTGAGGGGATGGATTTTCGTGGTGCACTAGAGCACCTGGCACGCAAAGCAAATGTCGACCTAAGCTTGTACCAGAACGATAAAGCGCGTGATATTGCAGCCAAGAAAAAACGCCTGCGCGAAGCCAATGAACTCGCTGCTAGATACTTTCAGCACAGCATGCTACGCAATCAACACGCTATCGACTATGTGTTCAAAAAACGTGCTGTGTCTCGCGAGACTGCCGAAGCGTTCCGCTTGGGCTACGCGCCAGAATCTGGTAATGCGCTCGTGCAATTTCTCACCAAAAAAGGTTTTTCAAAAAAAGAGTTGCAAGAAGCGGGGCTGACAAATCGATTTGGCGGTGACTTATTTAAAGGTCGCATGATGGTGCCACTTATGGACGGCAGTGGTGATGTGATTGGATTTACCGGGCGGATCATGCGCGATGACCCAAATGCTCCCAAATATCTCAATACGCCGCAAACGCTGCTCTACGACAAAAGTTGGCATGTATTCGGACTATCGCAGGCAAAAGAAGCGATTCGCACACATGACTACTGCGTGGTAGTAGAGGGAAATCTCGACGTAGTGAGCAGCTGGCAGGCTGGAGTGAAGCATGTGGTTGCTTCAGCGGGTACGGCTATGACACTACATCACCTCAAGACACTTGGACGACTGACGGGCAATGTACGACTCGCATTTGATGGCGACAAGGCCGGCGTCGCAGCAACGGAAAGGTCAATTCCAATCGCCGAAGAGGCGGGGGTATCGCTGACAATTATCGGATTACCAGAAGGCGCCAAGGACCCCGACGAGTTGATCCAGCAGAGCGTGGCGGCGTGGCAGGCGGCTATCGACAATACTATGCCGGTGGTGGACTGGATACTTGCGCAGTACCAAGCGCGCCACGATGTTACGACGGCCGCTGGCAAGCGTGCCTTTACGACGGCCGCACTGACTGTGACAAATGCGCTCAAAGACCCTGTCGAGCAAGAGCACTACTTGCAAAAGATTGCCGAAATAAGCCACACCACGCTTGGCGCGCTACGTAGCAAGATGGCTTCAGATAAGCAACATGAAGAAAAGACGTACAAGAAAGTCGCACCTCAACAGCAATCCGATGTGGCAGCGCAGCAGCAGTACGCGCATCACGATAGCGTCTTGGCGCTTGGTCTCACAGAGCCGGCATTACACGACCTATTTCGAGAAACGGACGCAGCGTTGTTTGAGGGTGAGGGCCGGCAGGCAGTTGCAGCTTACTTGCAAGCGCAGCATTCTCGTGTGCAGGATGTACCCGATGAGTTGCAAAATTATGCTGAGTATGTAAAAATATTACTATTGAAGGCCGATGCACGATACGCCGGTTGGACCGATACAGACAGGTTCCACGAAGCCGCGCGCTTGCTCCGCCGTATAAAGGACGAACACAAGAAACAACAAAAAAAGCAGCTCACTGATCAACTTCGCGAAGCCGAAACGGACGGCGACGATGAAAAAGTGCGCGCACTGATGCAAGCGATCCAAACTCTAAACAAGGAAATTCATTCATGAGCGATGATATCAAACCACCAATCGTCGACGATCCCATTGCCGACGCAACAAAAGCACTTGCGCCAGAAATAGACGAACCAGATGTAAAAGACTTGCTCGACGAAGAAGAGCCAGACGAAGATACGCTTAACGGCCAGTATCTTGATGACGTGAGCGACGACTCAGTGCGACTGTATTTGCGTGAAATCGGTAAGATTCCACTACTTAATTCTGAAGACGAGCTCACATTGGCACAAGAAATTGTTGCGAATCGAGAAGAACTCGAAGAAGTGAACGCAAAACTCAAAGACGAATCGACCACCCCTGCGGAACGTAGCAAGCTGAAGACTCGTGTGACAAAGCTAAGCAAGCCGAAAGACAAAATGGCAGAAGCTAACATGCGCCTCGTGGTGTCTATAGCCAAGCGCTACAGTGGCCGTGGTCTTGATTTTCTCGACCTGATCCAAGAAGGTAATACCGGATTGCTACGTGCTGTCGAGAAGTTTGATCCAGACAAAGGATTCAAGTTCAGTACCTACGCCACATGGTGGATTCGCCAGGCTATCACTCGTGCGATTGCCGACCAAGCTCGTGTGATTCGTATACCGGTGCACATGGTAGAGACCATCAACAAGCTACTTCGTACGCAGCGTCGTATGACTCAGGAACTCAATCGTGAGCCAACCATGGAAGAACTCTCAAAGGAACTTGAGATGGAGCCGTCGAAGATTGAATACGTCATGAAGATCAAGCAAGATATTCACTCGCTTGATGCGGGTGTCGGCCGCGATGGCGACGAGGAAGACAGTGTACTCGGTGATTTTATCGAAGACGAAGATAGTACAACGCCAGAAGAATCTGCGTCGAGTCAGCTCCTCAAAGAACAAGTGCAGTCTGTGCTTTCTACACTTAGTGAACGTGAACAAAAAATTGTCAAAATGCGTTTTGGTCTAGAAAACGGCAAAAGTCACACGCTCGAAGAAGTTGGCCAAGAGTTTGCTGTCACGCGCGAGCGTATTCGTCAGATAGAAGCAAAGGCGCTTGCCAAGCTTCGTAAGCACAAAGATGCCAAGAAACTTCACGAGTACCTGGGCTAATGAAACTGCCTGAGATAGTTGGTATTTCTGGAACGAGTGGAGCGGGTAAAGATACTACTGGTAATTTACTTACCAAGTACGGCTATTTATTTGTCAGTGGTAGCGATATATTGCGTGCTGAACTTGATATACAGAAAAAAGAGCATACAAGAGAGAACCTGCGCACGCTTAGTGCCAAATGGCATCGAGAGTTTGGTCCAGATTATTTGATTCACAGGACTGTGGAGCTGTACCAAGAAAAAAAGAGACTTCACGACTATAAAGGCCTTGCTATTGGTAGTATTCGCCGCCCCGCAGAAGCAAAGGTGATACAGTCTCAGGGTGGCATGGTGCTATGGCTCGACGCAGATCGCAAAGTTCGCTTCGATCGTATTCAGGCGGCGCATCGAGGTCGCGCAGAAGACGCTGCGACGTTTGAGCAGTGGTGCTGCGACGAAGATGCAGAAATGACGCCACCAGCCGATGACGACGGCTCTGCGCTCAACATGGCGGGCGTGCGTGACATGGCTGATGTGAAAATCAATAACAGCTTCGAAGACGAGCGGCACTTCGACGAGCATATTATCAGGCAGTTTGAACTTAGCGAATAAACTTCAGCTCAGCAAATAACGTATCGAGTTGCTCGTAGAGCAACTCTTTTTTGCCGTCGTTGATAATGTAGTGGTCGGCCAGCGCAATTGGAGCGGCTTTGTTTTCGTGCTCTGTCTCGGCGATATCTCGCGCTACAGCCTCTGTGCGGGTGAGTGGATGCGATACACGGTGCTCGAGTCGGCCGTAGCGCAGATGCTTCGGTGCTACGATAGCTATGGTCGTGACACTGCCGGGAAATGCGCCCATAAGGGCGCGGTATTCTTCGAGAGAGCTTGAGCCATCGGTGACGATACGATGCTGGCCTGCGTCGATGAGATGGTGGAAGTGCGGCAATGTTTGTTGTTCGATAAACTGAGCGTGTCCACGCGATAGTAGGTGAGAAATAAAACCACGTTCGTTTTGCGGCGTCTGTTCAATGTCGGCCCGCTCCATGCTACGACGCACGATATCACCAAACGAGACTTTTGGAATACCTTTTGCTGCTAGGTACTCGGTAGCGGTTGTTTTGCCTGCGCCGGCCAGGCCTACAAAAGATATTATTTTTATGTCGTGGTTTGTATGCATGTATTCATTGTAGCAAACTGCACATGGTTTGACCTCACCCGAGAACTGATACAGTAGATATATGCATGAAAACAAACCAACTCAGCCAGGAGCTGAATGTCGCGATAGTCCGGCGGACTTCTTTCCGATGGAGGGCGAAAACAATGTGGCGTTCAACCGCCGCGCGGAGAAGGAGCTTATCCCCATATGTGCTCGGTGCGCCATAACTGCCACCTGCCTAGAAGGCGCCTTGAGCCGCAACGAACAATTTGGCGTCTGGGGTGGCACAACTCCCCGACAGCGCAGCGCAATGCGGATACCTCGCGCACGTAAATAACCTAAGCTGCTATACTAAATACATGACCAAACGACTCGTAGTTATCGACGGAAAATCCGTATTTTATCGTGGTTATTACGCCATGCCAAACCTTACGCTCAAAGACGGTACTCCTATCGGAGGTGTGTTTGGGTTTGCCAGTATTGCTATCGAAATTATCAAGCAGCTCGAACCAGACTACATTGCTGTCGCATGGGATATCAAAGGGACCAGTACGTCAAAGCGAACCGAGATTTATCCAGCATACAAAGCGGGTCGCACAAAGCCACCGGAAGATTTTTACGCGCAGTTACCCGCACTACGCGAAGTACTCGACGCATTCAATTGGCCACTCTATGAAATCGATCATTATGAAGCAGATGATATTATTGGTACGTTTGCACAGAACGCAGGGGGGCACGATGTAGAGGCTTGTGTGGTTTCGGGCGACTACGATATGCTGCAGCTTATTGCACCCAAGACGTCCATCTACATCACTAAAAAAGGCGGAATCGACCTGACGAAATATGATGACGTCTCGTTTAGCGATAAATATGGTGTTCGCGTCGATCAGTTTGTTGATTACAAGGCGCTAGTGGGTGATACGAGTGATAACATCCCGGGTGTCCGCAAGATCGGCCCAAAATCGGCTCAAACACTGCTCACAAAATACGAAACGCTCGATGGTATATATGATCATATCGACGAGCTCAAGGGCGCTCAAAAACAGAATTTGCTCGACGACAAAGACATGGCGTACATGAGTCAAAAGCTTGCGCGTATTTATTGCGATGCACCTATCGAAGTAGATTGGGACGCAGCCGATATCAACGGCACTGACCTCACTAAGGTTGCTGCTATTTTGAAAAAGTTTGAATTTAATTCATTAGTGAAGCGTCTTCCGGTTCATATGCAAGATGTGGTGCCACAAGGCGGGCTGTACATTGAACACAAAATTGATTCACTGAAAATTGTCGAGTGGACAGATGACATCCATATAGATGAACATGTGGTGCTCTATGTAAGCGAAGGCGAAGCATGGTTGTCACTCAACGAGTCGAGTGTGATGCGTGCGCCGTTGCCGAGCGTAGCGAGTAAGACCTGGAAACTTCTGGGAATGAGTCGCGTGATTGGCTACGATATCAAAGCCACACTGCATGATCTTGCGAAGGCGGGTATAGATACGGCAATCGATGAAGTACACGATGTGCGTCAAGCCGCCTTTTTACTCGATCCGTTACAACGAAATCGTAGCTTAGAGTCACTCTATGGCAGTGAACTCGATATGACAAATGCGGGTGAGGTGATGGCTGCGCTCTGGAGTGTATATCGTGCACAGCATACAGCCTTTGCACTGAAGCCTAAAGTCGCAGATATTGCCGAGAGGTTTGATTTTCCACTCGTACGATTGCTGTTTGATATAGAGCAGCGTGGGGTGAAGATCGACACTGTGCGTCTACAGGCAATGAGCAAAGAGCTTGGCGACGAGTACCAGAGATTGCAGCAAAAAATGTATGAAATGGTAGGATACGAATTTAATATCGGTTCGCCTGCGCAACTAGGCGAGGTGTTGTTTACGAAGCTGCAGCTACCAACGACGGGCGTCAAGCGTGGCAAAACTAGCTACAGTACCGATCAAAAAACACTCGACAAACTCAAGGGTCAGCATCCAATTATAGATCTTATAGAACGCACTCGTGAACTCGCAAAACTCAAAAATACCTATGTGGATGCATTGCCTGAACTTGCCGATGAGCACGGCCGTTTGCACACAACGTTTAATCAAGACGTGGCAGCAACCGGGCGACTAAGTAGTACGGCGCCAAATTTGCAGAATATTCCTATTCGCAGTGAACTGGGTCGCACTATTCGTACGGCATTTGTGGCAGAGCCCGGCAATGTACTGGTGAGCGCAGACTACAGCCAGTTTGAATTACGACTTGCTGCGGTGTTAGCCGATGACAAAGAGCTCATCGAAGATTTTAACAACGATGTGGATATTCACAC
>LCPR01000020.1 GCA_001003725.1 Candidatus Saccharibacteria bacterium GW2011_GWC2_48_9 | reverse complement strand
AAGGAGCGAGGAGTGACGCCGACGCAGGGGCAGGTGGACAAGTGGGAACGAGAATCCCAGGAGTTCTACCCCATGTCCATGCCGTCGGTTTCCAACTCGGCGGTACCGGTCACCAAGGTGGCGACACCAGCACCGCTGGTGTCCGCTGCGCAACCAGCTCCATCGAGTGCGCGAATGGCACCGACTTCTCCGGCAACCCCGGAGGTGTCTGCGCCAGCTTCTACTCCTGTCACGCAAGCTTCCGCCCTGGTGGAAGCACCTGCGCATCAGGAACCGGCCGCTACGATCGACTCTGTCAGCGACGCATCGAGCGATGCACCGACGACTAGTTCGACTCCGGCGATCCCGGAGCCAACTGTATCGGTCACGCCCGAGTCGGCACCTGCTTCGGTGGAAACACCTGCGCAGGAGCTCGCTGAAGTGAGCGAGCCGAGTGAGTCGATGGACCAAGAGGACTCGTCGACGAGTTCGGCGAGTGACACTTCTCCGGCAACCCCGGAAGAAGCGTCATCCTCGGTGGTGAGCGAGGACGCATCCGCGGACTCGACCAACTGATTGCCCTGTGTCAACTCAAGTAGCTTTTCGGCCCCGATCCACTGCTTTCATGGTGGTGAGATCGGGGCCGATTTGCGTATGGTGGCGGCTACTGCTGTTTTCTAGTGAGGTACCACCCGCCGTCGAGCGCCCGATATGCGCGCAAGGTGAGCTTTGGCTTGAGAAGCATCTGGTATTCGGCAGCGCTTTCTGCTTGACGCTTTGTGCCGTAGCGTGTTTTGCCGGCCTCCCTGCGCGGGTCGGATAACGGAGTGTGCGGTACTGTTTTATTCTTTCGTGGCATGTTGTAGAAACCTTGTCTAACTGTTATTATATACCTAGATGAGCGATTCATCAGACAAGTCGGGTAATTCGTCAACACCGCCAGAGAAATCGACGGTCATTTTATTGATCGGTGATATTGGTGACGTGACATGGCGTATGTTTATACCGACAATAGGTCTCGCGCTTGGTGGAGTGTATTTAGATAATCAGATGAATACTGGGCCTTGGCTCATGCTTACCGGAGCTATATTCGGTGCGGTCATCGCAGGTATTCTCGTTAAAAAGCAATTGCAAAGGGTCACTACAAAATAATGGATAAGCTACATATCAGTCTTGCCGCAGAACCTATCTTTCACATAGGGCCGGTTGCTATTACCAATGCAATGATACTTGGCGTGTTTGGTGTAGCTGTTATGCTCGCTATTCTCTTTTACGCTGCTCGCGCTCTTGAGCAGGGTAAGCGAAATCGTTTCCTCGGCCTTTTGCAGTGGTGTTTCGAAGGATTTCTCACGCAAGCAGAAGATATCATCGGAGATAAGCAAACAGCACGACGGATTTTTCCGCTCGCCATCACCATGTTCTTTACGGTGCTTATCACCTACTGGGTCGCAGCATTACCTGGCGTCGGAGTGATCACCTGGAATGAAATTCCACTGTTCCGCGGACTACCAGCAGACCTCAACTTTACGTTTGCTCTCGCTATTATCACGGTTGTGGCGTCACAAGTATATGCAGTGCGCAAGCATGGTTTCTTTGGTAATATCGGTCGTTACATCAAAAACCCTATCAAAGATCCTATCGGTGCATTTGAAGGTATTCTAGAATTCATAGGTGAATTTTCACGCCTCATCGCGCTGAGCTTCCGTTTGTTTGGTAATGCGTTTGCCGGTGAAGTGCTACTGATGGTTATCCTGCTGCTTACCAGTTATGCTGCTATCGTTGCCTTGCCACTTGTTATGGTCTTTGAAATATTCATCGGCTTTATCCAAGCATATGTATTCTTCGTTCTGACGCTTATTTTCACCTCCCTGGCCCTTCAGACACATGGCCATGACGATTCACATTCTTCCTCTCTCGATCACTCCCCTGCTGATACTTCTAAGAAGGCTGCAGTGGCAGAATAGTAGAGAGTGATATACAATTTAGGTAATAAATAAAAGGAGTTATAATAACATGGAAGCATTAGCATTTGGTCTCACCTACGCATTGCCAGCACTTGGTGCGGCTCTCGGTATTGGTTTTATTGGTGCAGCGGCACTAAACGCGCTTGGTCGCAACCCAGAAAAACTTAGCGACATTCGTACACTTATGATTACCGCTATCGTGTTTGCCGACGCACTTGCGATCATCGGTATCATCGTAGCGTTCATCGCACGCGCATAGGAATCAACATATGGAATATTACACACAACTAACAGTATTGGCTGCAACAGCTGAAGCATCGGCTGACGAAGGTATTCTTGCTGCGCTCGGTATCGACTGGATGCTGCTCGCGATTCAGCTAGTTGCGTTTCTTGTGTTGGTATGGATTCTCCGTAAGTTTGTGTATCCTGTGTTCATTCGCATCATCGATGAGCGTGAAGAAAAGATCGAAGCAAGCGTAAAAGCTGCCGAGATTGCAGAACAAAACGCGGAATCTGCACAAGAAAATGTTCAGGCGCTTCTCAAGGAAGCTCGTAAAGAAGCCAAAGAGATTGTCGCAACCGCCAAAGACGAAGCAACGGCAATGGTGGACGCAAGCGACAAGAAGGCTAAAGCTCGAGCAGATAAAATTGTCGCTGACGCGCACGATAAGATTGAAAAAGATGTTATTGCTGCACGTAAAGCGCTACACAACGACACTATCGAGCTCGTTGCGCTTGCGACAGAAAAAGTCGTAGGTCAAATCACCAGCGCGCAGCTAGACAAGAAAGTCATCGACTCTGCTGTCAAGGAGGCTCGCTAGGCTATGGCAAAATTGAGTCGCCGTAAAATAGCAGCACTATGGGCAAGCGAGCTACTCAAAGGCCGAGACATCACTGGGCAAGTGGCAGCCTATCTTGTAGAAAGTCGACGTGTCGACGAAGCTACATTGATAGTGCGAGATACCGAAATCGCCCTCGCTGAACACGGTGTCGTTGTAGCGGATCTTACGAGCGCCTACGCACTCAGCGCCGATTCTCGTGAAGCGATAGAGAAATTTCTCGCTATAAAGATGAATGCCGACAAGGTGGCATTTAGAGAATCTACAGAACCTAGTGTTATCGGCGGTGTTCGTATCGAAACGGCCGGTAGGCAGCTCGATGCAACGTTAAAAACACGACTCAATCAACTGAAAGCAAGCAAGATATAGGAGATACAATGGCAGAATTATCAGTTACAGAACTATCCCAAGAACTCCGCGACGCCATAGCTAAGCTTGACGTCACTGGTGATCTTGAAACCGTCGGCGTGGTAACGCGTGTCGGTGACGGTGTCGCATGGGTGCATGGTCTGCGGAGCGCAGGTTACAGCGAAGTGCTGCTCATCGAAGGCTCAAACGGCGAGACGGTCGAGGCATTCGCACTCAACCTCAACGAAGACGAAATCGGTGCGGTACTACTTGGTAGTGACGAAGCAGTGCGCGCAGGGGCAAAAGTTACCCTCAAAGGAACTGTGCTCGACGTACCTGTCGGACCAGAACTTCTGGGTCGCGTAGTTGACCCGCTCGGCAACCCGCTCGATGGCGGCCCAGCTATTATGGCAAAGCAGCGCGGACTCGTAGAGCGCGAAGCTGTTGGTGTCATCGGCCGTAAGCACGTGCATGAGCCTATGATGACTGGTATCATGTCTATCGACGCCATGTTCCCTATCGGCCGTGGACAACGCGAGCTTATTATCGGCGACCGCCAGACTGGTAAAACAGCCATCGCTATCGATACGATGATCAACCAAGGTCGCCAAAAAACCGGCGTGATCAACGTATACGTTGCGATCGGTCAGAAACTTTCGAAGATTGCCCGACTTGTCGAGCGTCTCAAAGAAGAAGGTGTCATGGATCAGACTATCATCGTGGCAACTGGCCCGAGCGATCCAGCGTCACTCCTCTACTTGGCGCCGTACGCAGGAACTGCCATGGGTGAATATTTCCGCGACAACTCACAGCACGCGCTCATGATCTACGACGATCTCACAAAGCACGCTGTTGCGTACCGTCAGATGTCACTACTCCTTCGTCGCCCACCGGGCCGCGAAGCGTTCCCTGGAGATGTCTTTTATCTTCATTCACGCTTGCTCGAACGCTCAGCAAAGCTTTCTGATGATCTCGGTGCTGGCTCGCTTACTGCCCTGCCTATCATCGAAACACAAGCTGGCGACATTTCTGCCTACGTACCGACAAACGTCATCTCTATTACAGACGGTCAGATTTTCCTTGAGACAGATTTGTTCAACCAGGGTATTCGTCCGGCTATCTCTGCGGGTCTCTCGGTGAGTCGTGTTGGTGGTGATGCGCAGACCAAATCGGTCAAATCTGTTGGTTCGCACCTCAAGCTTGGCTTGAGTCAGTACCGCGAACTTGCGAGTTTCGCGCAGTTTGGTAGCGATCTCGACGAAGCGACTAAGAGCCAGATCGAAAAAGGGCAACGCATGACAGAGCTACTCAAGCAGCACCAGTACACTCCAGCAAGTGTATGGGAGCAAGTTGCAAGCATCCACGCAGTGTCCGAAGGCGCATTCGACAAAGTACCTGTATCCAAGATCAAAGAAGCGCAGGCAGCCCTATTGACTCGCCTCTGGACGGATCATAAGAAGGATATGCAGGAACTCACTAAGGGCAACGAGAAGGTTTCGGCTGACTCAAAGTACGCGAAGCTTATCGAAAAGACTGCGAAAACTGTCGCAAAGGGATTTGAGGACTAAGATGACGAACACGCAGTCTGTAGTATTCGACAAGCTTTCGCTGGACAAGACGAGAGACTACGAGTTTGCTGCTGACGTTGCATTGGCCGCTTTTCCAGGCACAGAGAGTAACAATGGCAGTAAGCGTAATGTTCTTTTTGGTCGTGTGCTATCGGAAGCAGATTATGAATTCACTGCAGAGACGGATCGAGCCCAAGATCTCATGGCAGGCCGTGCGGTACGTTGGACGCTCGAAAACTGGTCCAACGTGAGAGATACTAATCTCCAATCTCGGGCTACGAACGTGCTAGACGGAGTGCTATTCGCGCCACGTAGCGAGGTGCCTACTCATGCCTAGTACTCAACAGCTCAAAGGCCGTATCCGCTCTGTTAAATCAACAAAGCAGATTACCAAAGCTATGCAACTCGTAGCAGCGAGCAAGATGCGTAAGGCGCAAGAGGCCGAACAAGCGTCTGACCCCTACACGCGTACCGCAAATGAAATTCTGACACATCTCGCGAGCCAAGGCGTTACCGACCAGCACCCGTTGTATCAACTGCGCGAAGACATTGGCTCTCGCCTACTCATAGTTATAGCGACCGACAAAGGGCTAGCCGGGGCGTACGATGCAAATGTACTCAAACTGTATACGAAGCAACTATTGGACGACGACAAGGCTGGTGTTAAAAACCAAACAATCGCAATTGGTCGCCGCGCAAATCGATTTGTATCAAAGCTAAAGAATACAGAAGTCGTTGCTGCGTATCAAGACTTGCCGGACGATCCGTCGGGCAGCCAGTTGCGCGCTATCGTCGACCAGGCGATTGCCAAATTTGAAGCAGGTGAAGTCGATGCAGTAGATGTGGTGTACACGGAGTTTATCTCCAGTGTCAATCAACAGGCCAAAACGCAGCGTATCTTACCGGCAGGGTATGAGACCGTAGAGGTCTCTGAAAATGTGCGCGAAGCTGAGTTTGAACCAAGTGCCGAAGAAGTACTCGAAGCGGTGACCTATCGCCTCATCGAAGCACAAGTGTATCATGCGCTACTCACCGCTCGCGCCAGCGAGTACATTATGCGTATGCTCGCTATGAAAAACGCGACAGACAACGCCAATGACCTGATAGAAGACCTGACGCTCGCCATGAACAAAGCCCGACAGGCTGCGATTACCCAAGAACTGGCCGAAATTAGCGGTGGCGTGGAGGCGTTAAGTGAGTGAGTATTCTTGCCGAGGCTCGGCTGCACCTTTTACGTTTGCGGCTCAAGATCCGTGGGCGAGTATGGAGGCGCTTGCATCTTTAGAGAACAAGAGACGAAATACAGCGCAAAAGTTAGCAATAGAAGCTATAAATACAGCGAATGATGAACAAGGAGGAAACGATGATGAGTAAAGCACCAATAGTAACAAATACAGGCCATATCACCCAAGTGGTGGGTGTGGTTGTCGACGTGGAGTTTTCAGGTGATGCACACCTGCCAGCGATTTACGACGCACTTCATGTAGAACAAGGCGGTAAAACGATCACCCTCGAGGTTGCACAGCATCTCGACGAGCACACTGTGCGCGCAATCGCACTCAGTAGCACCGATGGTATTCGTCGTGGCCAAGATGTGGTAGCTACTGGAGCTCCTATTAGTGTCCCGGTTGGTCCGGAAACACAGGGACGTATGTTTAATGTCGTGGGTGAGCCTATCGACGAGAAGCCAGCGCCGAAAAACGCGCCTCGCGCCCCTATTCACCGTGCGCCACCACCGCTCACAGAGCAAGCAAACTCTGCTGAGATTCTCGAAACTGGTATCAAGGTGATCGACCTTATTGCACCACTTATGAAGGGTGGTAAAGCAGGACTTTTCGCCGGAGCTGGTGTTGGTAAAACGGTTCTTATTCAGGAGCTTATCAACAACATCGCCGAATATCACAAGGGTAACTCTGTGTTCGCTGGCGTTGGTGAGCGTACTCGTGAAGGTAAAGACCTCTACGAGGAGCTTGCTGAAAGCGGCGTGCTCGACAAAACCTCACTGGTCTTTGGCCAGATGAACGAACCACCAGGAGCACGTCTTCGTGTAGCTCTGAGTGGTCTTGCGATGGCAGAGAGCTTCCGTGACGAAGGTAAAGATGTGCTGCTTTTTGTGGACAATATCTTCCGCTACACGCAAGCCGGAGCAGAAGTGTCTGCCCTACTCGGCCGCCTGCCAAGTGCAGTTGGTTACCAGCCAAACTTGCAGCAAGAAATGGGTGCTTTGCAGGAGCGAATTACTTCTACAAAGAACGGTTCGATTACTTCTGTGCAGGCCGTATATGTGCCAGCAGACGACTTTACCGATCCAGCACCAGCAACAACATTTGCTCACCTCGATGCAACTATCGTGATGAACCGTGCGCTGACAGAGATTGGTATCTACCCTGCTGTAGATGTGCTCGATAGCACAAGCTCGAGCCTCGACCCAGAAATCGTAGGAGAAGAGCACTACCGCGTGGCCCGCGAAGTGCAGCGTGTATTGCAAGAATATAAAGACTTGCAAGATATCATCGCTATCCTCGGTATGGAAGAGCTGTCTGACGAACAGAAGCAGACAGTTAACCGCGCACGCCGTTTGCAACGATTTATGGCACAGCCGTTCCATGTTGCTGAGCAGTTTACTGGCAACAAGGGCGTGTACATTAAGCTCGAAGACACCATCAAAGATGCTTCTGATATATTGGCTGGTAAGTACGACCACAAACCTGAGAGCTGGTTCTATATGGCACCAGGCGCGCTAAGCGAAAAGAAGGACTAAATGCAATTTCAACTCGTCACATTGTTGGGTGTCAAAGTAGACCGCGATGTCTATGAGGTTATTTTGCCGACAGCCGACGGTGAAATTGCAGTCTTTCCTGGGCACGAGCCGCTTGTAAGCGTCGCAGTGCCCGGTGCAATCGCGGTGCGATTTACCAAGGGTGATGCCGATGACAAGATGGAATATTTTGCTATCAGCGGCGGTGTGATAGAAGTATCGCCCGAATCCCTCAAGGTGCTCGTAGACGAGGCTGACAGCGGTGATGATATCGTGGAAGCTGAATCAAAAACAGCGCTCGAACGTGCGCTTAAGATGAAGGCCGAAGCAAAAGACCAAGTGGAGTTAGAAAAAGCTTCGCAGATGGTCGACCGTCATGCGGTACGACTCAAAGTTGCCGATTTGCGACGACGACATCGCAGGTAGTAGGTCGCAAATATAAATCACCTCTTCGCACGAAGGGGTGATTTTGATAGTTTCAAAAATAAAGGGGGTGCTCCCCGCCAGTGCGTGAAATCACGAACTGGCGGGGCCCACAATCAGAGGTGCGTGACGCCAGCGAAGAATTCTTCGCACTGCGCCAGCGATGGCACCATGATGGCTCTCGCGTCGCGCCACACAGTCGGCTGCGTGTTGCCCGTGGGCCACACGAGCAGACGGTATGTGACAGCGCTGCCGTCGGCGGGCCGATGGTGTCTGATTTCGAATCGGTCGTTCTTGTTGACGGTCACGTGTGCCCAGAGGGCGTCGTGGCCGTCAACCGGCTGATCGTTGACGAATGCCTCGACGCCGTCGTAGTCGCCGACAGGTGTCCAGACGTCGCCATTGACGAGCATCTGGAGCTGCAATTCAGCTGGGTTGTCGAGTACGCTGATGCCGCTGGCGACGACGTAGCCAGTGGCGTATCCCGACTCGTAGACGGTGAGGTCTTCGCAGAGCGGTGCGTAGATGCCGAGACTGATGAAGCCCCCGCTCGGAACGGCGCTCTGCGGTGTTGCCCCGGCGAGGCCTCCGCTCAGCGCAGACGTAGCCGCCACAGCGACGAACGCCGTGCAGAATCTTTTCCAAAAAGACGTCATGTACACTCCTGAATTGTGGGGGTTCAACTCCGAAGAGTTTTGTGACTATTGAGCCACATAGATATATACTATAGCACAATATTATTGATATGTCCATAAGCATAACGTATGTATATCGCGGATACTGAACACCTAAGTCGAAAAGTCTATATGGCTTACGGCATTTCACAAACAAGGATTAATTGTTAAAATTGATAGTAATGAACGACACGACACAACTCCACCCCCACGAAACAATTGACCTTGGAGCACTTTCATTAGAGAAGTGGCCGGGTTCAGTAGCAGCCAAGTCTGGTGTCGACGCTAGCGGCGAGGTGTTGAGTGACTTAGACGCCTACTATGTGCCGGTGGAAGCGCATGCGGCAACACGCTGTATTGACGGCCGGCACGATCCTGCCCTCGATGAAGCACATCTGGGTCCGCAAATGCCAGGTGGTGCGCCTGGTGCAGCGCTCGCCTATCGACTAGCTACAGATGATGGCGACTTGACGCGAGCGACATTTTTCGACGATGCTGAGTCGATGATTGAGACATTTTTACGCCTAGATCTTTCACCGGGCGGACATAAAGACGACAAAGCCGACGAAGGTCGACTTGGGTGTGGTGCACTCGACAGCATGTCGGCGATTGTGGCAAATATGACAGACTCGCAACTTGTCGAAGATCATAAACGTGTAGTGAAGCAAATTCTCGGTGATGATTTTTCGCGCGATGACTACCTCAGAGTGCTTGGTGCAGCGCTAGTGCTCCAGAGTCGGTCGGAAGAATATTTCCGTGATAACGCAAAAGTACTCGACACACTCGAAGAAAAAGCACCTGGTAGTATATCGGTGCTCGAAGGCACGCACGAAGAAGCATATGTATTTGTGAACTTTATAGATGACACTACATTTTCATCAAACAAATTCTCATCGCATTTCGGTGTGCAAGCATTTGGCTACGATATTTGGCGATCTCGGCAACTCGCACGCCGATTGTTTGGTGTGGCTCGCACCGATGCGATGTATAAGCGATTTGTCCATGCACGTGTGATGATCACAGTAGCGACACTCATGACGCTCACTAACGGTTCGCAGCGACTTATTGTAAGAATCCCCGAAGCAATGTAAACTTTCCGTAGAGTAAAGCTATGCGGCTGTTGAAAGTATGCCGCGCACTTCTGTGGTACTTTTTGCGTGCATCAACTTGTCTCGTAGCTCCGCTGCACCTTCAAAATCCCGTACATAGATTTTAAAGAATCGTTTAAGCGGGTCAAAGGGTTGTTTTGCATATTTGTCGTGCAGGTCGAGCTGTAGGTGTAGGAGATTCATGAGCTCGTCGCGGGTGTGCGCGCGTGGAGTGGCCTCGAAGGCAAATGGATTATGGAAAATACCTCGCCCTATCATCACGCCGTCGAAACCATACTGTTCGACAAGCTCTAGCCCATGGGTACGGTCGCGGATATCGCCGTTGATTGTTAGTAGTGTATGCGGCGCTATCTCGTCTCTTAGTTGCGTGATTGCGGATATGAGCTCGTGGTGAGCGGGTACTTTACTCATCTCTTTTTTGGTGCGTAGATGTATCGTTAAGTTGACGATATTTTGGCTTAGTATGTGAGTAAGCCAGTCGCGCCATTCATCGATACTGGTGTAGCCAAGACGCGTCTTGACACTCACAGGCAGGCCGGCTTTCTTGGCAGAGGCGATAGCCTGAGCTGCCAGTTTTGGCTGGCGGATAAGCGCTGAGCCGCCGCTTTTGATAGCACTTTTTGCCGGACAGCCCATATTGATATCAATTCCATGGTAGCCGAGCTCTTTGCAATGCAGAGCAAGTTTTTCCATGTCTCCGGGTTCGCCGCCCCAGATTTGAGCGACTATCGGATCCTCGTCGTCTGTTTTAACGAGGCGCCCGCCAATCGCTTTTTCGCCAGCATACACCCACCCGGTTGCGTTGGTAAACTCGGTGAACCATACGTCGGGTGCTCCGGCCTCCGCTACCACATGACGAAACACGACATCTGTTACCGCCTCCATAGGTGCGAGCACAAAAAACGGTTTCGGTAGATCCACCCAAAAATTATGCATACTACGAATCCGTACTGGTTTTCCCCTGTAATGACTTTATGGAATCACGCATAGATTTCATGGCTTTGCCCCCTATTTCTAGTACAGGGCTCCTGCGTGACCCATCTTCGAGAGACTCGCGGTAGAACGGAAATTTTGTATCGTGCGGTGAAGTCTCGCCAGTTGCAGATGGGTCGGTTTCTTCGGCGGGTAGATCGTCACTTGCAGTGCGACTTGTCCAACCTTCGGAAAAATCTTGCGTACCAAAGTGAACGCCAGGTTCACTTTCCTCGGCAAGGCGGTGTATTGGATTGTACGGTTGTCTTTCAGGATTGGTCATGATGTTCCTTTCATCTATCAATACCCATATTATAACAATATGAACATTGGTAGATGCAGACAGAGTAGCATCTATATCCATGAAGGTAAGGCGCCAGATGACGCGCAGGTGATGCGGGGGGTGCATCAACACTACGCGTCATCCGGCTGGGCAGCCCCTACGGGGGGCGAAAGAGGCTGCCTCGTGGGTGATAGCTGGAATCGAACCAGCGACCTAACGATTTTGAATCGTTTGCTCTACCACTGAGCTATATCCCCGTGCCGTGGCGGTTACCTGCCACGGACTTGAGTCACTGCGGATGGCCGCAGGTGGGACACTTGACCTTGCCTCTCAGCATGCCGGAGCTCACGAAGAACCTCTGGCCGCAGTTGCGGTGATTGCAGGTGCGCTCGATGGTTGCGCTGCCCGAACGTGCAGGAGATCCTGTATTTGAGAACATGGCATCTCTTTCTGTTGGAGAGCCACGGATTGTGACCCATCGTTCCCCTGACTGGAATCGAACCAGCGACCTCCTCATTTCTTGCAACACATACTCCTCTTCCGAGGCTGTGTTGATGAGGCGCTCTACCGCTGAGCTACAAGGGAATGAGCGAAGTAACCAGTCCCACACGATGTTTCCTCCAGGGGAAACTTGATTACTTCGCCTACTGCGCGTATCCTACGAATTCAGCCGGAACGTGCCACGACTCAACCCTCATGGATTGTTGCTACTCTGTCTGTTAAAGAGCACAGGTAAGCGCACAGCGAGCCGCTCACGAAGCGTACCTCTTGATCAACTCGCTATGCACACATCTGCACGAACACCATAGTACAGTTTTTATGGTGGTACGTCAATAGTACTGCTAGATTTTTCCTGCGAGCAGGTCTTCTTCGAATTGATGTATACCCGCGAGCGTTTGCTCGTAGTGCGATGTATCGGGAAAATCGAGGTCTTGAATATGTTTCCATACGACGTGGAGTAGGCGCGTGAACCGCTCAAGCTCTTCTGCCGACACGTCGACAAGCTCAAGGTGCACGATGTCACCATTTTTGTCTGGCTCGACAAACTGCAGTACGCCGCGGGTCATAGTATAGCGCTGCCATTCACGCGAACGCTCGATAAGGAGTTTGTAGAATAACAGCTGTTGCCGGTACTTGTGGGCTTTTATCTTTTGATAGTCTTGGCCTTTGTCCCACGATGCGAGCGCACCTCCGGTTTTATAATCTATCACGGTGGTGGTCATGGCATCTTTGTCGAACTCCACCACGTCGAGTTTGCCGGTGAGGTGTACTTCGTCGCACCAGACATCTTGGTGGTTGAAGTTGAGTTCGGCTTGCTGCTCGGCAGAAAAACTACTGTATTTAGCAGCCAAAAACGCGCGTAGTGCGTCACTCCCCTTCTGTAGATACATGGTCGACTCCTCTTCGGTGAAAGGCATCCGTCCGAGCGATTTTTCAAACTCATGCAAGATGTCTTCTTCGGGCTGCGGTGATTTATGCGCTCGTATATAGTCGTGTGCGCGCTGCAACGTGGCATGTATGGCGGTTCCGTAGTTGGCATGCGGACTTGGACTGGTCGGAAAGCGCAGTAAGTTGCCAAGTAAAAACGCTTGCGGGCCACCCTGAGTGATATCGATGAAAGTGTTTACGTGTGTGGTATTTGTGGGGATAGATACGATAGGTGCATACCAGTTGTGCATAGCGGCCTGGAGCGGCGAGCTGTGAGCATGGGCGTCGGTTGCGGCTTCTTCTGGCAGCGGACTGCCCACAAGAAAACTTGCGCGTAGCATTTCTTTTGCATTGTCGTTTTCTTTTGCATACGAAATATCTAGCGTATGTTTGGCTCGTGTCATAGCCACGTAGAATAGGCGCAAGCGTTCGTCGTAGGTGTTTGCGGAGCGATTGAGACGAAGGTTTGGAGGGAAGACGATACTGTCACTACGTGACCGAACTTTTTCACCCCACACACCATCCGCCGCATTGACTATGTAGACATGCTCAAACTCTAGGCCTTTGGAGGCGTGAGCAGAAAGTAGTTGCACAGCCTCACTGTCTTGGCCTACGTGACGCAGACTAGTGATGCGGGTTTCGGTGTTGCGGTTTTGGGTGATAAACGCAAGGAAATCAACAAGTCGCGGCTTTGTCATGTCAACTTCGTGTTCTCGTAGTTTGCGGCGAATAGCCGAGAGATTTTCGAGATGCATGATGTAGCTTGACGCGTCTTTTTCTAGGTCGTCCGCTGGAAAGAAATAATCCCGCAAGGGTGACACATAGTTGTCGTCCAGTTTTGTGGTGCCAAGGAGTACGTCTATCATGCGCTCAAGCGGCATGTGTTCTGATTCTTTCGCGCACATTTGCAGCCAAAACCAAAATTGCTGCATGTTGTCGTGGTGCTGCATGACCTCAAGCCACGACTGGTGCGTATTACTGGCTTTAAGGCTGATATCCCAGAGTGTCTCTGGCGCAATGTTCCATGCGGGGTGTGCAAGTAGCTCTGGTAGTAATGAATTGGCGAGCGTGTGGTCGGCCTCTGCAAGTGCAACCACTATGCGTCCTACGTGCTCGAGCTGACAAACCGCCTCGTCCTCGAGCACGTTGTCGCGCCTGTCGTAGCTGACTGGCACTTTGGCGTCAGATAAGTGTCCGAGTAGTCCAACTAAGTCCGTGTGGCGCCGTGCTATAACTGCGATAGATGCTGCTGGTTCGCCTGCGTCGATACGTGCACGGATACTATGAGCGAGCCATGCGCGCTCGGCGTCTGGCGTAGGGAGCTCGATGATTTTGGCGCTCGCGTGCGGTGACGTGACATGCGGCGTGAGGGTCTTGTCGAGGGTATCTATGGTGTGTTCAAGGCGTTCGCTCGCTTGTGTAATCACTTCTCGTGCACTGGTGAGCACTGGTGCCACGCTGCGGTAATTATCGCGCAATGTAATATGCTGGGTGCGCGGATACAACTCGGCAAACTTGATGATATTGCCTACCTCGGCGCCTTGGAATCCATATATCGCTTGATCATCGTCCCCCACTACCAATATATTTGGTGCATCTTCTACTATGGGGTTATTTGTGAGATTGCGAAGGATGCGCATCTGCGCAAGGTTGGTATCTTGAAACTCATCTACCATAATATAGTGATATTTTTCTTGCAAATCGTACCGCAAGTCGGGGTTAACTTCGATTGCGTGTACCACTTGCATGATCATATCGTCAAAATCAATCAACTCGGCTTCTTGCATGATAGTAAGATATTTGTCGTAAACACCAGAGAGTGCTCGGAGCTTCGGCTGATACTTAGTGGCTTTAAGAATAGGTCGGCGCTGTGAATCCATGGTCATCCACTCTTTTTTCCACGCAGTAAGTGGCGGCGTGACTTTCGGATGAGCATCTGCTGCATTGATAGCGTGCTGTAGGCTCTGAGCTAAGACTTCGGAAAGCGGCTGCAAGGTATCGAGCGGCATCGACTCGGCGATATCGTGAATTTTTGGTATAATATCGGCCAGCTTGTCACGGGTTGATTTGCTGATGCGATCTGTAAATGCTGCCGATACAAGTGCCCCCGCAATCTCTAATGCTTCATCGGTCGCATTGAGCAGCGCGGTAAACTCGGCGTTTGTCAGGCTAGCTCGCTTTAGGTCTGAGATAGCGCGGATGATATCACTGATCGCCGTGTACTTGCCGTTCATCTGGCTTCGTAACGGGTTGTCGTACGGAAGGTCGTCGAGTATAGAAGTGATGATGCGGTGGATAGACAGCTCGTCGGCCGGTTTGAACTCTGCGCCACGGTAAAAATATTCTCGGTAGCGACTCATGATTTCGGTGCCAAACGCGTGGAAGGTATAAATGGATACATTGTAGGCACTGCGCCCAATGATGTCTGTGAGGCGTTTTTGCATGGCGACCGAACCACTTTCGGTAAATGTCAAGCAAAGAATATTTTCGGGTAGCTCATCTGTCTTTCGTAGTATGTTGGCTGCACGCATACTTAAAAGCTCTGTTTTGCCCGTGCCCGGCCCGGCTACGACCATCACTGGCCCGTCGATAGCATCTACTGCAGCGCGCTGATGCTCATTGAGTTTTTTGTAACGAGTTTCAAATTCCATTGCTACTATTATAGCGCAGATGCTTCATCAGAAGTTTAGCCGATTATTTTAGTTAGAGATTGCCGACACGTTATACCCGCTACTACGCCGCCCTATGAGAGAACGCAGTAGATATACTTTCAACTGCCCGTTTCATAGCCGTGCCGCCTAGCTCAACTATATGCGGGTGGCTTTCGATCACTTCGTGTGAGGCGCGCATACGGGCATCCCATCGTTTCATGCAGCGAGGATCTGTAATACTCAGGTGTGCGCCGTTGAAGTTTTCAACACTGAGGTTTTCATATGGATCAAATTTTGGCTTCCAGCGATTACCCTGCCCCATGATGTCACCGACAAAATTTGTGACATGCCCAAAGGTGTCAAGTGGCATATGTTCCGCTGCCCTGCCCGCGGCGCCACTTAAGAGTGTGGGCACTTCTTTCGCATGTTGAAATAACATGCGCGGATGAAAAGCCACAGTACGCGGGTATTCGAGTAGTGCGTTTGCTGGCAGCGTCAAAAACGCAGTTGCGGCGTGGAACTCGTTGAATATCATGTGTGGTAGTTTAGGTAAGTCTCTCGCTAGGTCTATGCCATCAGGAAAACATGGTACACGGTAATCCCCTACGATTACCTTTTTACCTACATAGGGTGCTTTAGCTGTCACGCCAAGTGCATGCATGCCACCTCTAGAATCACCATCTACCCAAAGGTTGTCTGGATCGCGGTCCGCACGTTTATTCATATAGTCGGCGATCTCAAGCAGATTGCACACGCTTTTGCCGAAGTGCCCTCGTCTATCCCAATTTTGTTGCGGCGAAATAAATACAGTATCTATGCCAACCTCTGCGGCACGTTGAGCATGGTCGGCATTGAGACCTCTATCGTGAGTGAGCCAGGCTGCGGTAGCGAGTATACCGACATCGATAGTGCGGCGCTTAGCGTGGGTGGAGGTTACTTCGTACCATGTACCGTTCTCCATTTGCACGCGCTCTTTTGTTATGTGGGCGCTGGCCGTTTCATCCGTATATATTTCTTGTGTGCTAGCTACCGGATTATAAAATTCATCCAATAAAAAATCCCCGCTTTTATCGCGGGGCACAGTATCAGTATCGTCGAAGTTTGTTACGAATGAGGCTGTTTCTGCGTGTACTGCGGTCATCTCTCACCTTTGTTACGTGTGGTGAATGTCAGTATACACTTGCCGCTTACGCTTGTAAACTGCTTTTTGCTCACTACTGTTGGCGGTGGTATACTGATGTATATATGATAGAGCAAAGTTACGATGACCTCGCTATTGAACAGATTGCCAAAGATCGATTTGGGATTGATATCGAAATCCGTCAGATGATTGCCCGCGAAATACCAATCAGTCATACCGGCGAAGCGAGTGTTTTTTTGTCGAAGAAAAAACAGCTATATGCGTATATTCACGGCCAGTCCAACTTTGTACTCGGTGATATCCAGAAAATCGTGTCACGAATGGGTCTTAAGGCTGAGTTATATGTACCGCCAAAGGGTCAACCGCACTATTTTGATGACATCGCACGAGATAAATTTCGCGCAACATACCCTGGTCGTGCAGCAAGTTCAGAATCAGACTTGCGGTACTACAAGACGCTCGCTCCGTACAATCCTGCGCTCATTGTTGTTCACGAAGTCAAAAATGGTGAGATTAAACAGTTTGACACCGATGCATCAAGCAGCTGGAGAACTGTGGCGAAGTTCGCATATCGGCGCATCAAGACTTCCTAGGTCTCGCTGTACATCTTGCCGCACGGCATCTTGGGCTTTGAGGTGCTGGCGTAATGAATTGTAGCGTTGGTATAGGTCGTCGGGTTCGAATATGCCACTTGCACTAAGGGTGAACCTACTCATTTCGATAGGATAATTTGCTTCTCGTAGTTCGTAAGACTGCACCTGGAATCGAGGAACTTCAAGAGAATGCTGTGTCAATTGGAGTGCGGACTGCGCGCAGTTAATGCTCAGTTTGCGCCGCAACGTTTTATCGAGATAATGCCAGTTAAGTGAGATATCGGTGTCGTGCGGTTGTGAAGCTATAAAGTCTTCAAGCTCACGGTATTCTCGGATTGACTTGAATTGTACATCATTGTCTACGCTGGTTGCGCCTAGTACTAAGTCTGCTGTTCGTTCGCTCATGGATTTTCTCATGCGAGCTCCTTTCGTTGCTGCCTGGTATCCGTTCTACGCCCGCTAGAGTTTTTTGTCAAGCACGACAAGGTGCTCGATATGGGGCGTGCGAGGAAAGAAATTATAACCGCGATGTGCCCGAATACCATAGCGCTCGGCAAGCTTAGCGACGTCTCGCGCTTGGGTGACGGGGTTGCAGCTAAGATAAATAATACGATCTGGCGCCGCTTCGAGTAGACCCCTTGCTTTCAGATGCCGCTCGCATGAAGGCTGAGGATATGATCGCGCGCAATTATTTTTCTCATTTGGGTCCAAATGGAGAATTGCCGTGGGTTTGGTTTGACCGTCTTGGTTACAAATATTCAGCCGCAGGCGAAAATCTAGCTATAGATTTCTCTGATCCCAACGCCCTGGTTAGTGCTTGGATGGCTTCACCCACTCA
>LCPR01000019.1 GCA_001003725.1 Candidatus Saccharibacteria bacterium GW2011_GWC2_48_9 | reverse complement strand
CGGCGGATTGGTCGGCGGAGGACCTGTCGGCGGCGGATTTCCTCCACCACTTCCGGGAATCTCCTTCGGCGTGTATTCGCGGGGCGGACTCGGCAGTGCCAAGTTCGCGCATCGCTTGAGCACGATGACAACCGTACCGTCTGCAAGCGTGTACTTGATCGCCCGCATGTCACCGGTGATACCGGCGCTGGGGTTTACGAGTACACCATCCTGGTCCATACCGGTGTTGTAGTAACCGGCTGGGGCCACAGCATTCTCGTCGACTGCGGTCGTTGAAGCAGTCAATGCTCCTTCGACCTTGGCGAAGAGAATTGCTCCTTCTGTACTGAGGCACTTTCCCTCGTTGCTGGTGAGCGGCGCCCAATTCTTCGGGTCGTCCCACAGCTTGAGATTGTGTGCTCGCATGGCAAGGTTGCGAGGGTCTTTCTTGATCGCTGCCAGGTCTTCTGTACGGTTTTCGATACCGCCCGACACAACGTTCATGTCCCTGTTGGGGTCATACGCGAGCGCTGTGCTGTCCGGGCAGTCGCTGGGACTGGCCGAGACGGGGGTGGTTGTTGCGGGTGGACCTTGCGAGCACTTTTCCTTCCACGCCTCGAGACGATCACGGGTATCGTTGAGTGCGTTTTCGTCAAGCTTGCCATTAACCCAGAGGCCAATGGTGGCGAGCGCGGAAGTGTCTTCGTTGCTCACTGCTTCGTTCACGGTATCCGTTGCGGAGTCGATCTGGTCGCAAGCGACTTTTTCGACGTTGCCCGTTCCGGTCAGATTCGTCGGCGTCCAGCTTGCATCTTGGCCACTGCACGCAGTCATCACGAAGATGAGCGCGAGCAGTGCCGCAATGACAGCTGTGATACGTCGAGTCCTTGCCTTTCGAGACCGATTCATGGGTTCTATCCTTTCAGTGTGGCGCTGCGCTGCGCCGGAGTTGTTCATCAGTCGACGGTGTCGGCGATGCTTTTTCCTGCGGAGCGAAGCCCCTTGGCGATCATCACACTCACGACTGTGAGCACGACGGGCACCAAGAAGAGTAGAATCAACCAGAGCGTGGTGATGTTGATGACACCGTTCCACGCTCCGGAGAACCATCCGGATTGGTATGCGATGACGCTGAACAAGAGGACGACGATTGCCAGGAGGATCACCTCTTTGCGCGTCCATCCTTCTCGTGCGAGCACGACGACGACAACGACGAAGACGGCGATGGCGAGTACTGTGAATAACACTCGCGAACCTCCTTCGAAGTGGCCGGTAAACTTGTCGATGCTTACGCCGAACTTGAGTCCGGTGACGCTCTGGGCGCCGCCGAACAAAATTCCGACGATGAGGCCGACGATTACGCCGGTTGCTGCTGCTGTCTTCATGTTTCCTCCATCTCGGGGCCCGCGGATGCGGGTAATTTGTATGTACCGCATCCACGGTAGCTGCCCCAGGTTGGGGAACAGCATGTCGCACGACAAACAAGTCATCGGTCGGCACGCTGTTCCCCTGAGGAAACGCAGAAGTTATTTCTACTAATTCACGTCTTGCACGGAATATCTCCACGAGAGAGAATTCGACGTACAGCTGCAAACGCAGCAAAAAACCCACGATCGCGCCGTGTGGTCGGTGAGTTTTTTGCTACGTTTGCAGACTATATACAAGACATAGCCTGATTTTTAACGTTCCCAAGGTGAAGATGTGATGTCTCGCACACTCTCCACTGCTAATTGCATATTATCACAAAAACGATAAAAAGTCAATGGTAATACACTAAAGCTTATTATTGCGCAAACTACTTACGTGTAGTTTCGCCTTCGATAGATATGTGCGGTACTATGCGATCAAGCCATTTCGGTAGCCACCATGCGCTATTACCGAGCAGATGCATGACAGCCGGCACTATGGTCATGCGCACGATAAATGCATCGACAAAGATACCTACCGTGAGCGCAAATCCTATAGCCTGCACGGTTGCATCATGATTCGTGATAAAACCTGCGAACACCGATACCATGATAGCTGCAGCAGCGATGACAACCTTAGCGCCTTGGTGAAAGCCTCGTAGGACGGCTTTGTGTGAATCACGCGTGTGCTGGTGTGCCTCGTGCATCCCAGACACTAGGAAGAACTCGTAATCCATAGCTAGGCCAAACAGTATGCCGATAGCAATGATAGGAATCATACTGACAATAGGCCCAGGTGCTTCTGCGATACCAAACCAACCCCATTGGAATACTGCGACGAGGGCACCAAACATGGCTGCGACAGATAACAAGAAGCCGAGCGTTGCTTTGAGCGGTACTAGGATGGAGCGGAAGGCAACGATAAGGAGCACGAGCGACAGACCTACGACTACCGCAAGGTATACAGGAAGTGCGTCGGACAGTTTCTGGTTAATGTCTATCTGTGAAGCCGTCGAGCCGGTGACGCCAAACGTTGCGCCTGATTGCTTGAGTACGTCTTTTTGTGTATCACCAGAGCGCAAGTTAGTCACTAGGTCTATCGTAGCTTGATCTGAGGGGCCGGACTTTGGTATGACCTGAATTACCCCGACACGCCCGTCTTTTGCGGTAGCTGCAGGCACAGCGAGCTCAACGTTGTCTAGCTTAGCAATACGTTCGGCAACTTGTTGGTATTGGTATAGTGGTGCATAAAGCGCAACTTGCTTCTCGATTTCTTTGAGTGCATCTTGCTTCTGTTTTTCGCCTTCTGCCTGCATAGCTGCGATTTGTTGCTGGAGCGCACTATACTGCTCGACAGAAGCAACCTGCGCAGCTTGTTGGCGTATCGATGCTTCTGCCGCGGCCGTCTGCTCGGCAACCTGTTTGCCATACTCTTTCATAATAGGTGTTCGCACTGCCTTACGGTCCTCGTCAGATGTAGTAGGCATGTCTTCTACTAGTATGAGTAGTGGGCCACTTGCGCCGTCTCCGAACCCTTTAGCCATCAAGTCATACGCTTTACGTTCTGTAGAGTCCCGGGCGGCAAACTCGTCGGTAGGCAAGCCAAGCTGCATGTCTTTGATAGGCCATGCAATTACGCCAATAATGAGGACGCTTGCTGCAATCACCGCGTATGGATATTTCGTCAGCATATTACCCCAGCGCCACATTTTTGATGTGTGAGGAGCGTGCTCGTCGTGTTTGACGCCGCGCTTTTGTGCTGCGGTGATAGCGGCGCGTGTCTTCCCGCGGAAAATGCGTGCTCCGGCAATACCTAGCATCGCTGGTACCAGTGTGATGGCGATGATCGCAGCTGCCGCGACAGTAGCTGCAGCCGTGAGACCCATGGTCGACATGAACGGAATCTGTACGACAGTGAGAGATGCGAGCGCAATGACTACGGTAGAGGCAGCGAATAATACGGCACTACCTGCAGTAGCGATGGCTTTTGCGGAGGCTGCTTTGTAGTCATAACCTTCGAGCAATAGGCTTCGGTAGCGATTTATGATAAACAAGGAGTAATCGATGCCGACAGCGAGCCCAAGCATGATTGCCAGTGCCGGGGTGGTTGCGTTAACTTCTATGACTTGACTTAGTGAGAATAGGCCGGCTGCACTTGCGCCAACCGCTATAAGTGCGGTGATGATAGGCATGCCGGCAGCTACTAGGGAACCAAGTGTGATAACAAGCACCATAAGTGCGATGAGTACGCCGGCAATTTCACCGACACCTAATATTTCATCGGGTACTTTGCGGATAAGGTCTCCGCCGCGTTCGACCTGTAGATTTGATGCGCCATTGGCATTGACGAGCTCTTCGACTTTGTCCGTCGTCGCTTTGTCTACCGAACCTATTTCGCCTTCGAGTTGGATGACGGCGTAGCCGATCTTATTGTTGCTTGATATACCTTCGGGGTTATCAAATGGGCTGATCACAGAGGTGACATTGTCGACGTCTGCTATTTTGTTTAGTAGAGTGTCAATATCTTTGCGATTATCGGCGATAGTACCTTGCTCGCTTGAGAAGACGATACGGCCAGAGGCTTTGCCGTCATCAGGGAACAGCTCGCCGTAGCGGTCGAAAGTCTTTTGAGCTTCGGTGCCAGGAATAGAAATATTACTCGTGGGCTGCTCCATGTAAATGTACGCACCGGTGCCAAGCCCCGCTAGTATCACTACCCACACTGTGACAACTAGCCATTTCAGCTCAAACGCTCGCTCTCCGAGCCTTAACAATAAATTACCCATACGATCAAAATCCTCGCTTATATACTTGTATGTTATTGTGGGCGAAAGGCGTGGAGGTGTCAATCGCAACTATGCAAGATGGCGGATGTTCTTCTCCTAATACGATAAGTAGCTGAATATCAAGGTGTACCTCGGGAATAGTGTATATACTAATACTATGAACAAGTTGAGTGAAAAAGATATCGCTTCGATATACCCAACCCCGAAGACATATAATGAGCTCCAAGAGGAGCGAGTGCAGCGCGAGCTAAGTCGTCGACCGAAAAATGTACCTACCAAAATTGGCTCCTGGACAGCGCTGGGTGTCGTAACGATACTGGGAGTGCAGCAAATAGTGCCATATGTGACAGCATATGATCTTTCGTCCGCCGGAGGAGTATTATTCGGTGTGACATTTTCACTACTCGCAGTACTGGCTACGGGGGCGATGCTCTACTATCTTTATGCTCAGACGCGCGGTTTAGTAGACAGAGTGCTAGATTCACCCGGTCGTGTATACGCACAGCTTATAGCGGTCGTAGGGGTGACATTGTTTGTTCTGTTGAGATTTATTGAATATATTCATGCTGCGGTTGTTGTTTTTATACTGGCGCTTCATGTATTAGCTGTCTATCACATTGTACAGACGGCAATCAGGGTGAAGGAATCACAGACCCGCAAATAAATTTGTGCCTATAGCTGGTGCGATATAGAATATACCGACAGCACCCAGCATACCCCAGAGCAGCCATGCGACGTATGAATCATCGCTATTATCAAGCTTGTGAAAAACAAACAGCGCAATGATACCTTGTAGCGCCACCGTCGCTAACGGGGCGACGCCGAATAATTGCCAGAGTGGCGCATCGTACGCAATAAGTATGATGCCTTGAATAAACGACGATACGGCAAAGTAACTAAGAACAACGATCAGGCTTGCGGTGAGTGGCTTGATGCGCAGTGAGGCTGACATGTTGACCACCAAAAAATACAGTAATAATCCGGCTATAAGTGTGTAATTCGGCATGTACTTTATTATATGCCATTACGTACTGAGTGCGTCGTTTTGACGGTATGTGGACGTTGGTAGCAGGTAGGCAAAAGAGGGTAGGGTCATCTGGTTGGTTTTGCGTACGTATGATGCTATGCTTTGGACATGAATGAAGGAGCTAGCGCATGTGCCGGAGGCATACCGGGTGCATGTGATGAACTGCTTACGCCTGGCTATCTATGGCCTGGTGTATGGATATTACTTATACTCCTGGTCGTCTTAGTGAGTGGTGTTCTACTGCTTCGCAACAAAGTAAGTAGAAAAATGAAGATTGCGGCTGTATGCTTCTGGATGATTGCAGCCATTATTTTTGCGGCAGTAGTGTATGTCAATACAGAGACTGCAGGAGAAAGGTCGGCGCGTGCGCTACGTGACTGCGAGAAAGCAGGGTGGAGCTACTGTGAGTTTTAGTGTTTTTCTGCCGTAATTCCCGGCAGTATTGTCACTAATATAAATAACAAGGTAGAGATTCTTTAAGAGTTACTGCGACACTTGCTATACTACTTTCTCTGGCTAGTGTGTGAGCGCCTATGGCGTCTACATTTCGTAAAGCGGCACTAGTGATAGTCAGCCGACTTCGGTATAATTGATAGACTATATTATAATATTACATTTAGAGAATAAGTCGTTCTGATGAGACAGCTTAGAAAACGTTAAAAGAAAAGATCAGTATGATAAGTTTCGAGACCGCAGCTGAGGCGCAGGCATTCGTACGTCACAAAGTAGATGTGCCCATCTTAGAGCGTCGTGAATCTATTAGTGAAGGGCTAGAATTTCACGCTTTCACACTAGAACTTGAGGGTGGTCAATTTACCAATGTGTATGATGTAAGTTATCGCAAGGGTGATTTAGCTCCTGCGATTCAAGTCCACGACCAATTAACTAGTGTCTACGACTACGCGCAAGGCCACGATAATAACGTGGTTACGGGCGGCGGCTTTTTCTTTTTGTCGGATCACGGAAGTGGCCTGCCGCGGCAGTTAGCGCTTAACTTGGCTGCTGTTGATGGGCGGGTACGCAACCTACCCGTTATGGACAGGGAGGCGGTTTTATCAAATGGACATAACCTGTCCGCGACACATGTTCAGGCACTTGGCACGATGAGTATAGGTGGTAAAGAGCTCACTTGGTCAGGGTCACTGACCAGTCATGCAACAGACGCCAAGGTTTTTGCCAATGGCAACGCAGTTATTACACACGAACATAGTGAAGAAACTGGCAGCACGCGTGTGCTTGATGAGCGTTCACGGTTTAGTCCTGACATGGAAGATGGAGAGAAGATAGATGTTGGCTTTATTTCTCGTGCAAATGGTACATTCGTACCGATGGAGCGCAGCAAGACCGGTGGCGTGGACATTTTCGCGCATGACTTTGTAGTGCGTTGCCACGAACGATATTTGGCAGGCACTCCAGAAATGCAGGTGCATTTAGTCGGAGGCATGGCAGTTGACGCTATGCGAGGCGCGTTGTCGGTAGGTCCGATGCTCAGCACTGGTGATTTCGAGGCACACCCAATTAACAAAGACGCTTCTCTGGGTGGTAAGCCGCCGTTCCTGGAGCGCCCTCTGGCGCGTACGACGCTTTATGAAACAGAAGACGGTACTGTGCACGTCCGTCTTTTCGATGGTCGTCCAGGAAGCGAAGTATGCCCTGGTGTTACACCAAGCGAGGTTGTGAAATCAGTACTTGGAGAAACTGCCATTGCCTGGGGTTGCTTTCTCGACCCGGGCCAAACCGCAAAACTGTGCGTTCGTACTGGCGATGAAGTTGAAAGTCTCGGCAATAGGCACTACTTGAAGTGGGCAACGCAGTCAGGCGAAAAATATGTCTGGGTTCCTAGGGTTGGGCGACCAACAGCTAGCGTTATTACGCTACAATAGTAGATATGAATATGTTTTACACACCAGACGCGATAGAAGCGCTACACCGAAAATATGCACCCTCAGACGAAGTGTACGACTTGGTGTTTACTCACTGTCAAATCGTCCGCGATATCGCTATACAACTTAACTCAAAAGGTACATTTAATATAGACATTGAGCTCGTAACGACAGGTGCAATGTTGCATGACATCGGTGTGTATCCTTTATTTGGTGCAGATAGCAAGTTGCGTGAAGGTGTGAGCTATATTACGCACGGTACTGAGGGTGAAGCTATCTTAAAGAAAGAGGGGTCTCCGGAGAATGTGTGGCGGTTTGCTGCGCATCATACTGGCGTAGGTCTTACGAAGCAGGATGTGATCGACCAAAAACACCCATTGCCAGTCGCAGATTATCTGGCTGAAACCGATGAAGAATTATTGATCATGTACGCCGACAAGTTCCACTCGAAAACCACGCCGCCTTACTTCAATAGTTTCGAATGGTACAGACAAGATATCTCTCAATTTGGCCCCGATAAGGTCGCAAAGTTTGAAGAGATGGCACAGAAATTTGGCGTGCCTGAGCTTGAGCCACTTAGTAGAAAATATGGTTATGAGATCAGGTGAAGTAGCAGTTGTTAGTTACATTCCTTAGTAGTGTAGAGCCTACCTACCCTCAGAGTTTGGTAGAAAGTCTACATCAGGATAGTTTCGCTTATAGTACTTGGTTTTGGTGTCCATCGAGGCACCTTTGAATTCATTCCACTCTGCACGGCTCTTAATAAGGTCACTTCTTGTAAATACGAATGCACTTAGACTTACCAGCTGGTCGATAGCCAATCCTGACTGAAGTGCAGCTTTACAAATCTCTGATTCTTCACGCACGAACAGCAACGGGTCGATTGCATTCATTGCGTCAATAATTGTCTCATCACTATCAACGTGAAGTGCGTAGTTGAAGCCGTAAGGCATTGGTGTTTCACCTTTGATTTTACGTTGGACCGCTTTTCGTATTAGACGACCGCTACGCATGACGTCAACGACCGGGCTGCTACCGTGGTCGTATACACCTAAGCCAAATTGGAGTGCGCCATTACCGCCATTACTCTCATTAGTTCTTTGTGTCGCCTTCGAAATCGCAGGAACTGTGGCAACTGGATAAAGATTGTCAGCGTCTCCAAAGTGTATTACTGGTTGAGCAGGAAAAAGTTCACGGCTCATTGCCAAGCCGACCTGAGTAGCGCGCATTTTTGCAGGAGCGCACTGCAGCACCACAGCACCCATTCGACACGCATACTCGTATGTTCTATCCTTTTCTCTACTGCCGTTCTCAACGACTATGGGCACTACTGGACGTTCGGAGCGAGATAAGCTTAACAGCGTAGCGGCTATATCCTGCTCTTCGTTACATGCCGGTATAACGACCACATCTGGCGTTTCGAGTCGAGTGGCGGTTTCGAAAAGCTCAGTTGTGCGAGCTTCGAAATTATTAACTAGTACCTCAGCTGGTACTTCTCTTAGTCCCAGTAATCCTGGTATTTTCATAAAACTATTATACTATATTTTCAATGATTGGTCTATATATACCTTAGGAGAGAATCGAACTTATTAACAGATACGAAAAAAGCGCCCTAACTTATTTAGTAAGCTTTGGACGCTGTTTCTTATCTGTAATTCTACTATGGTGACCTCACGGAGAATCGAACTCCGATTGCCAGGATGAAAACCTGGTGTCCTAACCGTTAGACGATGAGGCCAATGTTATGAGCGTAATAAAAAGAGCTTTTATTTCGCTTCACAAACTATACCAAAATTTCCGCCTCTAGTAAAGAGTCGCTATACTAGAATATATGAAATCTCGTAGTGCGATTCGTGGAATTAATCTTGGCGGCTGGCTCGTCGTTGAAAAATGGATGACGCCAAGTCTTTTTCGCGGTATCGATGCAATAGATGAACACAGCCTGTCGCAGACGGCAGAGGGTAGGCGTCGTATTGTGCAGCACCGTAAGTCATTTATCACCGAAGATGACCTTGTTTGGATGGCGACGCACGGGGTAGAGCTCGTGAGGATTCCGGTGGGTTATTGGCTTTTTCAGGGGACGGATGAGTACGTAGGTGGATTGACAGAGCTAGACTGGGCTATGGACATGGCTGAGCGTCACGGACTACAGGTGTTGCTCGACTTGCACGGCCTCCCGGGCTCGCAAAACGGCAAGATGCACAGTGGTAAACAGGGAGAGAAATTGTGGTATGCGGAAGAAAAGTTCCAACGCCGGTCTCTCGAGCTTTGTGAAATTGCAGCGAAGCGTTATGGAAACTCAGCAGCCCTGTGGGGTATAGAGATTATTAACGAACCGATCGTGACGTCGTGGCGCGAGCAGGTGGTGCTACGTCGCTACTATCGTAACGCCTACAAGTTGCTCGATAAGATGTTGCCTCAATCTGTATATATTGTATTCTCCGATGCATTCATGCCGCTCTTGATGGCTGGTGCGCTGCTTGGTAAGCGCGCAATGATGGACGTGCACTGGTATTCGTTTGGCACGAATTGGCATAAATACGACAGCCCGGAGCAATATTTTCGAAAAGTACAGCGACGCGCCCGCATGCTCAGGTTTCTGCAGCTGTTTCACCCCGTGATAATTGGTGAGTGGAATATGATGATGGAGCATGGAGCAAGAGAACGATTTGCGGTAACTCCTGGTAGAAAGATGAGCGTAGAGCATTATCATGTGCAAAAAGCGGCTTACGAGCGGGCGGTGGCACATACATATTGGTCGTATAAGGCCGAACATGAGGGAAGTTGGAACTACCGTAATCTCATCGAACAGGGGCTTATATCAGAGGTAGAAAAGTGATATAGTAGAAAAATGATATTTAAACGAACCAAAATCTTGGCTTCTGTCGGGCCTCCAGTCGACAGCTACGAAAAAATAGAAGAATTAATGCATGCGGGCGTGAACGGTTTTCGCTTGAACTTTAGTCATGCAAAACCCGAAGATGCTGAGCGTCAGATTCCGTGGATTCGCCAAGCAAGTGCAAAAGCCCGTAAGCCAGTTGCGATTCTGCAAGACTTGCAAGGTCCAAAGATTCGCTTAGGCAACCTCAATGAAAATGTGGCCGTGAGCAAGGGCGATGAAATCATACTCGACTATGCTGCCGAGCATCACGACAATGTCTATCCTGTGCAGTACAACTTAGCTGAAAAGGTTAAAGTTGGTGAGCCGATTTATATATTCGACGGAAAAGTACGCACTACGGTTATTGAAGTGATGTCGGAAACGGCCATCAAGCTACGTATCGAAAATGACGGCGTGCTGATGAGCCGCAAAGGTATCAACTTGCCCGATACCGACTTCGGCGGTGACATACTAACTCCAAAAGATATTGCCGATATCGAATACGGTGCAAAAGCGGATATCGACTATGTTGCGCTGAGTTTTGTGCAATCGGCAGACGATATTAATACACTGCGCCAAATGCTAGTAGAGCTTGGCAGTGCGGCGCAAATTGTGGCCAAAATCGAAACAAAAGTTGCGATACAACCCGATGTACTGCGTGAGATTGTGAAAGCAAGCGACGGTGTGATGGTGGCTCGCGGCGACCTAGCCGTAGAAGCTGGTGCTGAAGTGGTGCCGGTAGTACAGCGCCAGATTATCGAACTCTGTCGCCGATACGGCAAGCTTAGCATTGTCGCAACCCAGATGATGGCGAGCATGGTAGATGCGCCCGAGCCAACTCGTGCCGAAGTAAGCGATGTTGCGACGGCGGTGATTCTTGGTGCAGATGCAGTGATGTTAAGTGACGAGACGGCCAATGGCAAGTTTCCTATCGAAACCGTCGCTGCTATGAAAAAGACCATTCTCTATACACAGGAGCATATTCCGGTGGCAACATTTGACAGTGTGCTTATTGATTCGATATCTCGGCGCAATGCCATCAGCGCGGCTGCAGTTAATATTGCCGAGCAGCTTAATGTTAAAGCTATTGTGGCCGAAACAAAATCTGGTGCGACCGCCGTGTCTATTGCGGCATTCCGACCAAACTTGCCGATCATCAGCGTCACGAGCGAAATACGCACTGCACAGCAACTTGCGCTGAGCTACGCCAACAAAAGCTTCGTGCATCCAGACGGCGAAAAAGCTGGCTACGATGTCGCAAAACGTCTCAACGATGAAGCATTTTTCGGTGACGAAGATACTACGTCTGTCGTGATCGTGAGCGGCTTGCAGCCTGGTGTCACGGGCGAAACCGATACAATTCGCGTACGAGTGCTAGGCCAAAAATCTCTATAACAGAGGTACATGGGCTATAGCTAAGCCAAACGATAAAATGCTACAATAGCATTAACGTTAAAAAAGGGTGGGATATGAGTTTTTCGAAATTGACAGTGCGTGATGTACCGTTGCATGACAAGGTTGTGTTGGTGCGTGCGGATTATAATGTGCCGCTGAGTGGCGACAAGATAGGTGATGACCTGCGCATACGTGCAAGTGTCCCGACATTGCAATACTTGAAAGAGCAAGGGTGCAAAATTATCGTCATGAGTCATCTTGGCCGTCCCGATGGCGAAGCAAAGCCAGAGTTCAGTCTCGCACCGGTCGCAGCACGCCTTAGCGAATTGATGGGCGAAGAGGTGGTGTTTCTCGACGTCTGCTACGGCGACAAAGTGACGCAAGCGGTGAAGTCAGCTCGAGCGGGCGATGTTATATTACTTGAAAATCTTCGCTTTCACTCAGAAGAAGAAGCCAACGACAAAACATTCGCTGGTAAAATTGCCAAAAGCTCACTCGCACGTTATTTTGTGCAAGATGGTTTTGGTGTAGTACACAGGGCGCATGCCAGCACAGAGGCAATTACGCATTTCTTGCCGAGCGTCGCTGGATTGCTGCTCGAGCGCGAAGAGCGTATTATAACGCATGCCATGGAAGATCCCGACCGACCACTCTACGCGGTGATGGGCGGAGCAAAGGTGAGCGATAAGATCAAAGTTATTGAAGCGTTTGTCCATGTAGCCGACAAGATATTTATTGGCGGAGCCATGGCGAATACATTTTTGGCCTACAAAGGGTACGATGTCGGTAAAAGCAAGGTCGAACCCGACCAAGAGGCGACCCTCGACAGTATCTACGAAGCAGTTCGCAAAAAAGTCGGAGATGGCAACCCGGATGAGTTTATTGTGTTGCCTGTAGACGTGGCAGTAACTACCAAGATAGACTCGTCGTCTAAGCGACACAACGAGAAGGTCGACAGTATTAAGCCTGATGCTATAGCTGCAGATATCGGCGACCTGAGTATTGAGCAGTTCACGCATCAGCTAGCGAAAGCAAAAACAGTTGTATGGAATGGTACACTTGGCCTTGCTGAGATGCCAGAGTTTGCCCACGGCTCAGCGCGTGTTGCGCTCACGCTCGCGTCTACGCCCAACATGACATCTATTGTTGGCGGTGGCGATACGGCAGAATTTGTCTTGAAATGGGACGGTGGTGACGGCGAAAGTTTTTCGCATGTATCGACTGGCGGCGGCGCGAGCCTCGACTTGATGGCTGGTAAGTCACTTCCTGGTGTCGAGGCGTTGCTCGAGGCGCGAAAATAAGGTACACTAACAACAATAATAAGCATAAGCAGTAGTACATCATGGCCTCAGAAAAAAAGCTCATCATTGGCAATTGGAAAATGAATCTCAACGTGCACGACGCAAGCACGTATTTGCATAAACTCGACGTCGCCATTCAGGGTCACCGAGACGTAGAGGTGGTCGAGTGTGTGCGTCGGCTGGAGTCGGGGATGGTTCACCGCTTCAGATCATCTTTTGTTGTGGGTGCGTATCGGCCGGTGATTGTTCGCGCAGTGTTTGCTGAAACTAAGGGAGGTCGTTGTGGCGTTTTTTAACAGATTGCGCGGAAATCCTCCCCGTTCAGGGTGAGGGTGAATAGCGCTGCGGCGTAGCTGCCCTTGAAACCAGTTTGGACTGTGCTAACGTGAAGCCATGAAACGCCTACAAGCCTACCTATGCGTCGCATCGCCGGTTCATGCCGGTTT
>LCPR01000018.1 GCA_001003725.1 Candidatus Saccharibacteria bacterium GW2011_GWC2_48_9 | reverse complement strand
ATATGTTTTCGCATGATTTCTGGCGTAGCGTACTCTGGACGTTCGTCGAACTCCTGACTTGGCAACACGCCGTAGGGCGCCAAGATATATTCTCCGGGTTTTGTGCGCCCAGCCCGGCCAGCGCGCTGCAGGCAATCGGCCTGCGATATTTGGGCGATGAATAGCCCCTCTACACCATTCCTCACCTCGGTACGTCGCTCTAGCCCACTATCGATCACCACGTCAATATCGTCGATCGTCACACTTGTTTGCGCAATGTTTGTCGCGAGTATCACTTTGCCGCGCGGATAATTCTGGAATGCCCGTTGCTGAGAAGATTGCTCGAGCTGACTATGCAAAGGTATCACCGGCACATCCACAGCGTCAGCCTTACTGCGAATAGCATCGCTCACATCTTGAATTTCAGATTTGCCCGGCAAGAATACCAGCGTATTACTCTGCTTAGAAGTGAGTTGGTCGATAATTTCACTAATCACATCGGTACCGCGATGGCGCTTCACCTCAAAGCTTCTGCCGGGTACAGAAATGACGGCGTCGGTGTCAAAATACCGAGCCAAACTCTCGGTTTCGATAGTTGCACTCATGATAACTACTTTAAAACTTGGTTCAGACTGGCAGCGTTTTTTAGCCCACGCCACCAGCACCTCCATATTTTCATTCCACTCATGCACCTCGTCGAGCACAAGTACATGTCGCTCACCTGTACCAGCGCCCGTAAGCTCGCGCACCAGTTGCAAACCATCGGTGCAGTACAGAATCTTCGTATGCAGACTATCGTCGCGTTCATGCGCCGTACGATACCCGATGCTATCGGTAGCGTTTGTACTATGGCGCTGCGACCACTCTTCTCGCACGCGGTAACTGAGATTGCGCGCTGCTAAAATACGCGGCTGTGTGACTATAACTTTTGTGTACCCATGCTCAGCGAGATACTGCGGTACCTGCGTGCTTTTGCCTGCACCAGTTTCGGCGGTGATGATTGTCACTTGATTTTCATCTACACTCCCTACAATACGACGACGAAATTCCCTTACAGGTAGGTCGGAAAATGTTTCGTGTTCGCGGGCGTCATTCATACACTATAGTGTAGCACTCAGCCTGTGAAAAATCTCACTGCGCCACGCCGTCATGGAGACTATAGTAAAGTAAGCAATCAACACGGAGGTACAAATATGACATCGCAAGCTGAATACGCAGCAACATTTAAAAGTCTTCACAAAAAAGGTGATCCGATTATCCTGTTTAACGTGTGGGATCCAGGTAGCGCACAGGCAGTTGCCGACCAGGGTGCTCACGCAGTGGCACTCGGTAGCCACGGCGTTGCAAATGCGCTCGGCTATGAAGACGGCGAGCAAATACCACTAGAACTCGTTGCCGCAAACGCGAGACGTGTTGTTGATAGTGTGCAATTACCGGTGACGCTTGATTTCGAAACAGGCTACGGCGACACGCCAGAAAAGGTTAGAAACTCTGTAAGTATCGCGCTTCAACAAGGTGTCGTAGGGGTAAATATCGAAGACCAAGTATTTGGCAGTAGCGATCTCGTACCAGTCGATGAACAGACAGCGCGACTACGGGCCGTGCGAGAAGCTGGTGTCGAGGCAGGCGTAGATGTATTTATTAACAGCACGACGAGGTATTGCTTGAAGAAGCAATCACTCGAGCCAAAGCATATGCAGATGCAGGTGCAGATGGATTCTTTTTGCCGGGCATTGTCGATATAGACCTTATTAAAATGCTATGCGAGCGCTCGCCCCTACCGGTCAATATCATTGCTATTCCTGGTGCACCGCCTAACGCAGATTTGGCGAGCGCGGGCGTCAGCCGCATCAGCTACGGGCCAGTGCCGTACTTGCAGATGATAGAATGGCTCAAAGAAAAAGCCGCCGCGGCCCTTCAATCCACCCGCTAATTCACACCAAAAGACAGGCAAAATCGCCTGTCTTTTTTTGTGTACAGCGCCTACTATACGTCTTTAAGTGAAAGGCTAAGCCGTCCGCGCTCGTCAATACCAGTCAACTTCACATTGAGGATCTGGCCTTCGCTCAATACGTCGCTCACCTGCTCAACCCGCTCGTCACTGAGCTGAGAGATATGCACCATTCCATCTATACCCGGCAATATGTTGATAAAGGCACCGAAGTCTTTGATTGACACAACTTTACCTTCATAAATACGGCCAACTTCTGGCTCTTCGGTAAGACCTTTGATCCATTCGATAGCTTTTTCGATACCGCGGGCATCTTTGCCAGCCACCGTAATCAGGCCGTCTTCTTTGATATCTATCATTGCGCCGGTTTCAGCGGTAATCTTGTTAATCACCTCTCCACCTTTACCGATAACTGCTCCGATTTTATCTGGATTGATCTTAACCTTCTCAATGCGCGGTGCAAACTCACTCATGTGCGTACGAGGCGCTGCGAGTGTCGTAAGCATGTGCGCGAGAATATGTGCGCGACCTGGCTTTGATTTTTCAAGTGCTTCTCGGAGCACTGCTACCGGTAGACCATGTACTTTCATGTCCATCTGAATAGCCGTAATACCTTCGCTGGTACCTGTCACCTTGAAATCCATATCACCAGCAAAATCCTCTGCATCTGCAATGTCGCTCATGACGTATGGTGTGTCGCCGTTGATCATCAAGCCCATAGCGATACCAGAAACTGGTCGCTTAAGCGGTACGCCCGCATCCATAAGCGCAAGAATCGAGCTACATGTTGCGGCCATCGATGTTGAGCCATTCTGGCTCATTATTTCTGTGACGCTACGGATTGCGTACGGGAAATCTTCTTCCGACGGCAACATTGGCAGTACCGCGCGTTCAGCTAGGTAGCCGTGGCCAATCTCGCGGCGACCTGCGCCACCGAGTCGACGAACTTCCCCGACAGTATACCCAGGTGCATTGTAGTGGTGCATGTAACGACGCTCACCGTCATCGACCTCCATAGTGTCTATCATCTGCGCATAACTGAGTGGAGCCAACGTGACGATATTGAGCGCTTGTGTAACTCCGCGAGTAAATATGCTCGAACCGTGTGTTCGTGGCAGTACCCCAACTTCGCTACTGAGCTGACGAATCTCGTCCAGCTTACGGCCATCTGGGCGAGTACCGCTCTCGACGATGCCGTTGCGCACATCTTTATGAAGTGCCATAGTGAACGCTTCGTCGTATTCATCACGTAGCGCAGCATAGTCTTCGCCGACTTTTTCACCAAATTCTGCATGGAACGCCCAGCGAAGTTCATTCACCATTTCGTTGCGCTCTGGATAAGGATGGTGCAAAGCAGAACCGAGTTTGCCGTCTACCCAGCTATCTACGGCCGTCTGAATAGCTTCGTTTGGCAATACAAGTTCATATTCTTGTGTAGCTGGCTGGATCTTCTCAACAAGTTCTTTTTGCAGTGCAATTGCAGGCTGATACTGCTCAAAAGCCCAGGCAAGTGCGTCGGCAATAACTTCTTCGCTCACCTCGTCTGCACCAGCCTCCACCATAGTGATGCCACTCTCAATACCCGCTACCACAAGGTCGAGGTCGCTCGCGTCGCGCTCTTCTGGCGATAAGAACGCTTTAAACTCACCGTCAACTCGGCCAACGCGCAAACCAGCCACTGGGCCGTCAAACGGTGTGCCGGTTAAGCTGAGTGCTGCACTCGATGCAATCATGGCAATCATGTCCGGGCGGAAGTTTGGATCCATAGAGAGCACACTTGCGACAACTTGCACCTCTTGTCGGTAGCCCTTAGGAAACAATGGACGAATCGGGCGATCGATCAAGCGACCAATCAGTATGGCTTCGTCACTTGGGCGACCTTCGCGCTTGATAAAGCGGCTGCCGCTAATCTTGCCGGCTGCATAAAATTTTTCTTCGTAGTCAATAGATAGCGGAAAATAATCCAGTACGACTGGTCGTGACCCAACCATAGCCGTACCAAGTACCACAGTGTCGCCATAACGCACTAACACACTGGCGGTAGTACGAAAGCCAAGTCGGTTGACCTCGAGCGTGAGTGTTTTGCCAGCCAATTGAGTGCTGACGCTAATAATTTCTTTCCCATGCGGGTTGATTGTAGACATATCGTCTCCTTTTTAGACACTCTTACTTGTTTACGAGCAAATAAGTAAGTTTACAACGAACTCTCACATCCACCACTTATTTTGCTACTGAGTGATACTTCTATTATACATCAATTACCTCCACGCAGAAGTTGCGTATAAAATATTTTAGTGTATAGTATGGCACATGACGAAATCTCCCGAATCTTTATCGTACGTAGCAGCCTACCCTAGCCTCATGGAGGGTGACGACGCAATCCTTTCACAGAAGCTTATCGACCAGCAACGCGAGTACTACGAACAGCACAAGAATCAGTTTGCTGATATGCTCGAGGATTCCACGGCCGCGATCAAACTATCGGGCGACGAGCACTTCCGCGCAGTAGCGCTCACAGGAGAAAACAGCGACGAAACAATTGTGATCGGAGGAGAGTTTGGTAACGGCAGGACGCTTGCAAGTTTTACGAGAGCAATGGGAATTCGTGCAGTCTTAAGCCCCGAGGCATCACTTGTCCTTCTTCCCAACAACACACTCGGCGAAAATAATCTCAATCTCAGTGGACGCGAACGTCTGCGTCTGCGAAATGGACGCGCACTTCCCTACAGTGACAGATATCGACGCGCACTTGATTATATCGATGCATCGGAGTCGCGGCTACATATAGTTGGCATGTCGCTTGGCGCCACTACAGGTGCAGCATTTGCACGTACCAGTGATATCGACCTAGGATCGGCGACGCTTGTTGAGTCCCCTCTTTTGAGCGGATCACCGCTGAGTGTGGCGAAAGATTTTCTCACCAGCGGCGCACAACTATCTCAAAACATAGAAATCAGTCAGCAAAATATTGAAGATTTCGATGCGATAGCCGGAGACGGTTTCGCCGGCTTTGCTCGATTTGGCGCTGGCGCCCTGAGTCCTTCAAACATCGCCGCACTCGAACTGATGCGCAATCGTGATACAGCAGATGATATTAATGGATTGATAGCCAAGCATGAACACGCAGGTGTTGTCACCGCCTGGGGTACAAAAGCCAATGTCTCACCTAGGGCAGACAATCAACGAATTGCTTCTCTCCATGCAGACAATCCATGGTTCCAGGGTGTAGAAATCAAAGGCGCAGACCACAGTGTTACCAACGCACATGCGGTCGTGGCTGCGCTTGCACTTCGCGCCAAGCAACTATCGAGCCACTAAACCAGTCACAACGGCTTACTAAATTTAAAAGGTAGCACACGCTACCTTTTAGATTTTGTGATCGAAATACTAAGAACGATCGAAGCAGACTTCGCCAGTCTTGTGCTTGCTAAAAGAGTCCGTATTGCCAGTTAAACTACTGGTCGAACTTGCACCCGACATCACGCCAAGCATCGCTGCATATGGCGACTCTTCTGCGTCTGTTGTATCAAGCCTAAATGTTGCACATAGCTGATAGGTTTGGGTTGAGAGCTCAGGCATCGGCGAGCGATACTCGTCCATCGACATTCCTGCCTCTGTGTCCATTGCGCCAGATTCTTGCATCTGTAGTAGCATCTGCTGATACTGCGCCTCTTCCGATGTCTCTTGCGACATTGCAGACTCTTTGACGGTGTATTTATAGTTGTCTAGGCGATTTTGAATTGGCACGCCGTTACCAAATTCCAGAATTTCAAGCGAACTTGGCAGCTTGTCGTTATTTTCCATTTGATAGGTAGAAATTTCAGAAGCAATTTTCTGAAGATCACTCTCTACGCGGTGATCGTAGCGCTCATCAGTCTTGCTTCCTACCGGGAAGATAGCTGTCATGACGACGATGATAGCCGCAAGGATGATAACGAAAAGACCTTGTAGCCACGGATTTTTCTCGTTCTTCACAAGACGTTCTTGCCAGATCAACAGCGCAATCCAGATAAGTACATGAATTCCACCAAGCACCTGTATGAGAATCTGACGAGTACTAAGATCATCCGCAATCATCAACTGCGCCAAAGGAATATACAGCAAGCTCGCCAGTACAGATGCAGCAGCGACCAGTAGGCCAGCACTGAAAAATGCATAAATCGTCTTGTACACACGCCAGTCGCGAAGCTTAATAGCATCGCGGGAAGCACTTTTGGCGACATATTGTGTTGCAAGAAAGTACAGTGCACCAAACACCAACATACTGGCCATCATCGAAATATATAGCGGTGCAAGGTCGAAGTAGAACCCTAAATCGTCTTTTTCTTCAGTTATAAAGTGATCGAGCAATACATAGCCGAGAAACCCTCCACTTAGCAGCAACGAAATAGCCGAGAATATCGATACGATATATGCCGCCAAAAATCGCTTTGCTTTCGATTGGCTCACCGCCTCATGCTCAATACTAGGAGGTGGCGTCACCACAGGTGCGCTCGTTTCAAACGATGAGGCACCCGAGAAAGATGAGTCTAGTGGATCAGACGTAAATACGGGTGCAGATACTTCCGGTGAAGATGTCTCCGTAACAGCACTATCGTCTTTGCTTTCAAGTGACTCAATAGACGCCACCTGCAATTCCTCGCTAGTCGGCTCTCGCACTTCATCTTTATCAGTATCATTCCATCTTTTCGGATCGTCCATATGTGTCCCTTGTGTTTATTGCTAATGGTAATGATATTGTAGCACGTCATGCAAGGTATACAGTGTCGGTATGTAGCATCACGGCAATACACCGTAGCCAGGCCTTAAAAAAAGAACCCCGCTATTTGCGGAGTCCTAGTTTTGCCACGGTTGCTTTGTAGCTATCGAAGTTTGTACGCTCAAGGTACTTCAAGAGGCGCTTGCGGCGGCCTACCATCTGAACCAAGCCGCGACGAGCCATAAAGTCGTGTTTATTGACCTTAAGGTGCTCTGTAACTTCTTTGATACGAGCCGTCAAGATTGATGCCTGAGCCTGCGGGCTTCCAACATCTTCCTTGCTGACCTGAGTCAAAGCAATCGCTTTGTGCTTGTTTTCTTTAGTAATCATCTGGGTTATTGTAGCAGATTACCGCGCTCAATGCAACGCGTACGGCTAGAATGGAGCTTGGGGTAAGCGAACTTCACAGTACACCGCGTTTGACTCTGGATAGTCATACACTCGACCGTTGATATTTGACGGGCATTGTCCCTGCGGACTATTCAACATCACCCCCAACCAGATGCCACTCTGGGGATTCGAGGTGTACTCTTGATACGACACGATCACTCCCATGGCGCCAAATTGCGATACAGGCAAATCTGCCATTGTCTTTTGCGTACTATTCACCTTCCCTACTTTTGAAAGCTCCGCATCTAAAGTCGCGCTGTATTCATGTCTTGATGCGGAATAATAAATGTCACGACAATAACCCCCAGGATTAAAGGGCGGCGTCACCTGGGAAGCGGTTGGATCACTTGATGGGGTAAACTGAGCATTGATTTCTGCGCCTTTAATATTTTTATCCCCTAGGCAATATCGATCGCCAATTGGCATAGTGGGGTACTTTCCAAAAGTGCCTAGATACGTTTCAAACAATTTGTGATATCCATTGAACTCGGCGACCCATGCAGCATTTCGTGCTCTTGTCTGGATACCCGTAAACGCTACGATAGTGATAGCCGCTAATATACCGATGACGACGATAACAATAAGGAGTTCGACTATCGTGAAGCCATTTTTAGAAGTAAATTGCTTATGCTTCATATGCAGTTAGTATAGCATCGAACTGTATTATAGTGGCGACAATTTTTATACAGCACAGTGCTCTAAAGAGATGCGAGAAATTTACTGCCACACGCGCACATAGTCTACGTACATTGCCGTGCCGCTAGGAACCGTAAATCCTTTTTTAAGCGCAAGATTCAAAATCAGATACTGTGGTTTGTTGGTAATGTTCGCACTATTGGTATAGCTTGGTCCAGGCGCACCATCGATAAACACCTGAATCTTCGAGGGAGTCCAAAGCATACCGTACGTATGATAATCCTGAGTGTAGTCAACAGCACTATTACCATATATCTTTAGCTGGTATTGCTGCGGGTTCGACGATGAACCGTAGTGATAATTGAAGCTTGGACGTGTCTGGCTACTTAAACCAAATTCGAAAATATCAATTTCTGGTGGCCACGACTGATCAACCGGCGCGGCTAGAGTCCAATACGCAGGCCACACACCCACATTGCCCGGAACATTGATGCGCGCTTCGGTATAGCCATACTTATAACTAAAATGACGACCATTCTGCACCATACCTGAACTGTAGCGATACCCATTCGTCGATCCCTGGTTCAATGTCAACACGAGCTTACCACTTTGTACTTTAGGATTATTTGCCAGATAGTACGCATCTTCATATTGTGGATTGTACGGATCGCCGTAACTATACGATGGTCCGCGCTGTGTCGTCCACATATTGGTGTTTAGACTGGAGCCATTGAATTCGTCTCGCATGATAAGCTGCCAGTCACCCGCAACACCAACAGGAGATGGATCGGGAGCAGCGCAGTTTGGATACGAACCACTATATCCCGCAGGACACGTTGGGCCAGGTGTGGGTGTAGGAGTTGGTGTGGGCGATGGCGCAGGGGTTGGCGCTGGAGTCGTCGGGCTAGGACTTCCGCCTGTGAGCGGTGGTGGACTTTGATTCGTACCTGGTTTTGCCACACTCGCTGTCTTCTTTTGCTCAGTCTCCCGCTTGGTTGAGCTTGTCTTGTTCTTTGTGTTAGTAGACGTAGTGTCTGACTTTTTTGCGACTTTGGACTTCGAATCATCCGACGAAGCAGGTGCTTTTGCGTCTGGACTCTCATTAGCAGTCTGGGGTTTCCCAGAAGTATCAACAGGCTGTCTCACCTCTTTACCTGTTGGCTTCTGCACTACCGAATTGACATATGCAGATACAATACCGCCAGTCACTAAACAACCCAAGAGACATACAGCAACGATGATCTTATAGCGAGAAAGTGAGATGGTAAGGTTTTGCATATTTTTTTGTTTTTAGGGTATTAATCTTTTCATACGTTACTACAGATATGTATATTTGTCAATAGCTGCCTCTTTGACGCAAAAGAGTTCTGGCGGCTACTTTGCAGCATTGTTGAAGCGTAAGCGTGTTGTTATACTAGCAATATGCACCAACCACATACCATGCGAGGGTTTACGATTGTCGAGCTTTTAATCGTAATCGTCGTTATTGGTATCCTAGCGTCTATCACTATCGTCGCGTTCAATGGCGTGCAAGATCGCGCCCGTGTCGTATCGGTGCAAAGTGATCTACGCAATCTTCATACCAGCCTGCAGGAATACCAAGCTTACAATGGAGAATACCCTATCACCGGTACATCTACCGCATGGTCGTGGCGATACTCATGCGCGCTTGGTATTACGAACTTCATACCGGGAGTCACTACGAGCAATTCTCCGCAAGCACCTTGCAGCGAAGGAATACAAGCTCATTCATTTGCGCGCAAGATTTAGTGACTCAGCTCGTCAAGCAATTCCATCGGGTATGCGCGATTTTCGCTGGTCCGCGACGACTACAGCGTGGGGGTATTGGTCTCCGGGGTCGATCAATCGCTAATCAATACGATTTGCGTAGTCATTAGCTTACACTAAAAAGCTTATGGTATTATAACTACATGAATATGATATCATCGAGCTATTCTCTATCTCCAGATCGACAGAAGGGTTTCACGATCGTCGAACTACTGATTGTTATCGTCGTCATCGGTATCCTGGCGGCCATTACTATAGTGGCGTTTAACGGTATTCAGAATAGAAGCTACAAGTCTGCCGTGCAAAGTGATGTAGCTTCATTCAAAAAGAAACTTGAGTTGTTCAAAATCGACGCCACGGACGGCTTATACCCCACTACTCCACCAGCATCAATTGGACTCGGTTTCACAAAAGACGCTTACCAGACAGGAAGAAATAATGTCTATTATTGCACCAGTCTCGACCGCAGTGAGTACGCCCTTGGAGTAGCTGTGAAACCTGGGAATACTGGCTTTATGACTACGTCGAGCGGTGCAATTCAAGACTTAGCCTACGCCCCCGCGGACGCCAGCGTCTGTGGATTAGTCGGTCGACCAAATGGCTCACAGATGGGCTATTCCTGGAGTGGCACTACAGGAACGTGGCAACCCTGGACTAACTAAATTATGAATACACTCAAACTAAAAAATAAACGTGGTTTCACTATCGTCGAACTACTTATCGTCATAGTAGTGATTGGTATTCTGGCGGCCATTACTATTGTGGCGTTCAACGGCGTGCAAGATCGCGCCAAGGTGCAGAGTGTAAACTCAGACCTGGCTATGCTCGCAAAGGCTATCCAGGCGGCCCGCGTCAATGAGAGCATGGTTCTGAAAGATATCACCGGTAGTGGGTGTACGCATTGTGGAAATCAAGCGGCGTACGAGCAAACACTCGATCGCATCGGTACAGCAGCAGGCATGAACCTCTCTGGGCTAAAAGATGGTAATCCCTGGGGAAATAAGTATGCAATCGATGAGAACGAACTCGAAAACATGGCCTCAAACAACGGCTGCAACAGAGATGGTATCGGCGTTGGTACTACCCCATCGGGAATGACTGGATTTAGAGTGCCGGTTATCCCTACATACTCATGCTAGGTAGAAGTATTTAAGATATACTATATCTATTTTTTGCCGAATCAAAAAATCACTGCGCTTACCTGCTGCGCTGTTTTATCTAAGAATAGTAGCAGTATAAGTTAACATCGAGATAATCCACTCGAAGTAAACCACCCCCATGTAGGATTAGGGTTTGTGCCGGCAACACAGCGTGGCTTTGTTTCATACGGCACGTTCAACCCATAGCCAACACCGCCAGTGTTACGTGCATACGAAACACCGTTAAGGCTACTCGGCATAGCCGAAATATATGTCGGTACAAGAATTGTAGATAGGCCTGCCAGCCCACAACCGTTATTGTCTGGGCACCCGCTGACTGCTGGGTACACTCCCTCTTGTGCATTGTATAGCTCGATAGCTTTCTTGAGCGCCGTGACCGATGAGTCGACCGACGAGTCTCGAGACCGCGCTTGGATACCATTGAAAGCGACAATAGTGATAGCCGCCAATATACCGATGACGACGATCACAATCAAAAGCTCAACAATTGTAAACCCATCCCTTTTCTTCATTATTTCAGTATAACTCATGATAAATATATAGTTAATTTTTTCTCGACTAAGGAAGCGTGTATGCGCAGCGAACCCCTGTCCCATAAGGGTTTTGTCCAGTAAGATTCTCACCTATGCTTGGGCAACTCGTAGTATTATTGAGCATCAAGTACACCTGATTTGAACCTGCAATCCACAAACCGCCACGCTTAGGAGAGCCGACACCGCCATTCTGTATGTCTGTTGTGTCAGGCTCAGGATATGTACCGTTTGTATAAGGGCTAATCTGTGTGATAAAACCGCTCTGTACTCGCCAGCCAGTCGAATCCCAACATTGTTGATTGTCGGGGTACGTTGTTGTCGAACCTAAGCATGAGCTAACTGTCGGATAGCTCCCCACCTCGGCATGATGAAGTTTTATTATTTTGACCCAGTCCTTAACCGCGTTTGTGGATTTGATGTTTTTTGAACGTGACTGTATACCGTTAAACGCTACTATAGTAATAGCTGCCAATATACCGATGACGACGATCACAATAAGGAGCTCGACAATAGTGAAGCCTGACTTTTTATTCTTATATATAATATCCATAACGCTCATGTTAATGACTATATCATAATCAAATTACACGATGCTATGCTTATGCTTTTGCGACGGCGTATACCGTGTTATCGTATGAAAATGAAAGATGTATTCACGCCACACGCAGAGCCGTATCGTTTCCTGCGTGATGCACAACGTGAAAGCTATAGCATGAGTCGCCAGCTTGTGCGTCCAGCGATATGTAAAAATATCATCCAGGAACTTGAAGCGCACAACTTCCTAGAAGACATGGTTGAGCTCGAGAACACCGAACAGTTACGCGATCTAGGGATGACTCACTCACATATGCTACATGCATCGCTTGTCGGTATGTTGGCTCACGTAGAACCAGAAACGACTAATCCTTTACCCCGATTTAGTGTTCGCGTGTTTGAGCCCGGTGAGCACAGCACGACGATTCATCGCAACCATCCGTCTATCGGCCCGTGGGCTATAGGTATTACACTAGAAGGTACGGCACCGTTCAACATATATCGACAAGATCAATTATCAAACTATCCTAATCACGTCTTACCCCTATACGGAGATTTGCGCGATCCTACACCAGAAGAAACATTAGACACGAGTACCGGCTCGGCATGGACGCTTTATACACGCCATGAGCGCATACCTCATAGCGGCGGCCTAGTAAGTTCAGATGAATCACGCAAGCTTATAATTTTCTATGACTCCGACTCAATTTACGCCCCGTAGTGTGTGGAACAGTATCTACAAGAACCTATCATTGGCTAGTAGTTAGTTTAAAACGCCAAACTCTTCGAGGGTTTTGGCGTCTTTTAACTGCCATTCGCGTATAGATGTTCGGCGAAGCTGACTGCAATATGCGCCCGTCCCAAGTGCTTCACCTATGTCTACTGCGAGGCTGCGGATATATGTGCCACTACTCACGTGTGTTCGTATTTTCACATGTGGGTATTCATAACTAAGTAGCTCTAAGCTATGAATCGTAACCGCGCGTTCTGGAATTTCCACTTCTTCACCATTTCGTGCCAGTTTGTAGGCTCGTTGTCCGTTGATTTTGAGAGCACTGAATATCGGTGGCCGTTGCAAGATTTCCCCAACGAACCGCGTGAGTACCTGCTCAATCTCCGTACGATCCGGCTGGCGATCGGCTACATCAGTCAGCTCACCTTCCGGGTCACCAGTACTACTAGTCTGTCCCAACATAAATGTCGCCTCATATGTCTTATCGAGCTTGGTATAGTGCCCAGCGTTTTTGCACTCTTTACCAATCACCAAAATCATCAGACCAGTAGCGAATGGATCGAGCGTGCCTGTGTGCCCCACTTTGACCTTTTTACCCGCCTGCTGCGTCAGTACGCGCCGAATACGCGCCACCACACCAAAACTTGTCATCTCGGCTGGCTTGTCTATAAGTATAATTCCATCGGTCATTGCATCCTAGTATATCAGCTGTCCTCTACTACACACTGCATCCATACACTAATTTCTCTGCCGCTCATAGGGTGCTATACTGATATCAACCATGAAACAGCTCCTACTTGGCATATTCGCACACCCCGATGATGAAGCATTTGGCCCGAGCGGCACACTGGTGCTTGAAACCAGAAATGGTACTGAGTTGCACCTAGCAACACTCACCTGCGGAGAAGCTGGACAAAACCCAGATAACGTAGAGAATCTCGGCGATGTACGTCTCGGCGAATGGCAGGCGGCAGCTCAGCTAATGGGCGCAGCCACTACGCATCACCTTGGCTACCGTGATGGCACACTATCTAATACGTCTCTTGTTGAAATTCAAGATCGCATTGTTGCCATCATTCGCGATATCGCTGCATGCCAGACAGAGCAGTTTGCACTTGAGCTAATGACGCTCGACGATAATGGCATCACCGGCCATATAGATCATACTGTCGCAAGTAGAGCGGCGACGTACGCGTTCCATCGGCTCAAAAATGAGGGCCTGCCCCTCACGCGTATCCGCTACATATGTGCGCCTAGAGAGCAGTTTCCTACGCCTACTACCGACTGGCTATTCATGCCGGCAGGTCGCGAGCCGACAGAGATAGATGAAATTGTGGATGCCCGCGAGGTACTAGACACCATACACGATATCGTTCGCTGTCACCACTCTCAGCGACAAGATGGCGAAGCACATGTCGCACGCATGGGCGACGCTATCGCGGTGAACCATTTCATAGTCCGCAGCTAGTTACAACGTGTATCGCCACCATTGCTGGTGGCGATACACGTACTCTATTGTTGACCAGGTATCTTAAATTGCTTTGGGTCAACAGGCCCCGCAGCTTGTGCTGGCGGCAGGTCGGGTGCTTGTGGCAAGACCTTACCGAGCTGTTCTGGCGGCAGCGGCGCTTGAGGGAACTCAGGCATTTGCGGCTGTTGTGGCACAGGCTGCATCTGGGGTTGCTGCGGCATTCCCATATCAGGCTGAGTAAAAACAGGTGGAGGTGGCAATGGTGGCAGCTGAGAGAAATCAGGCATCGGTGGTGGAGGTGGCGTGTCTGGAGCTCCTGGCGCACCAAATTGCTGATCAAAATTCGGCATCGGTGGCGCAGGATTCGGCTGCGCCTCGGCTATGGCAGCAAGTGGATCAAATGGTGCTGGATCTGGAGCGGCATTGATGACAGCATTGACCGCATCCGCAGCAGCCGCGCCCTGGTCTGCTGGCTGATCATTCGTCGAATACGGTGACGCACCAGCGCGGTTTTGTTGGTCTATGTCTGCAAGAGTACCGGTGGGCATAGGCGGACTAAGTGGCTCAACAAACGCGTTTGACTTAGCGGTATTGATATCGCGAAATGGATCGACTGAGGGCTGTTCGCCCGTTTCGTTTGCGCCGTTGATCGGCGAATCAAACGTTGGCTGCTCGTTGCCCAGATATTGACCGCCGCCATGCGACAAGATCGTCTTGTTTCTATTGCTACCCTCCATGGCACGCTTGTCTTGCGCGGCTTGCTCAGTAGTAGCGTTGAGCACACCACCAAACGAAGGCTCGTGTGTACTGTCTTGGTCTACCGCAGACTTTGTCTCGGATATCTCAGGCTGAGGTGGCTCCGTTTGCAGCTGTTCTAAAATAGACGGCGCTTCTGCGGGCTGTGATTCGGTAACCACAGAAGAGAGTTGTGCAGATAGTTCATCTTCTGGCGACGGCGCCTCGCTACTGATCTGGTCTGCCATAGCTTCGGCTTGCTGCTCGCTTGCTGCTGATTCCTTAGCTTCTGACTTTTTAAGTGCTTCGTCGAGCGCAGCGACTGGATCATACGGCTTTGCAGAATCCTGTGCAGGCGCTTCGTCAGTCTGTGGCGCTGGCTCCGGAGCTGGAGACGGCGTTGGATCATTCTTGCTCGCTTTTTCCTCAGCGGGCTTCGGTTCATCTTGCTGACTATGTGCGATACTTAGCCCGTTATTCTTTGGCTTTGAAGATTTGTCACTTTTGTCGTTATTAGTCTTGTCTTGTCTCTTAAACGATTCATTGCGTTTTTTACCATCTTCTTGCTGAAGAGGCAGCTTGCTACCTTCGCGTAATTTCGATGCAATAAGCTGTTGGTTGGCACCAGCCGCCATGAGTTGGGCCGACACCGACATAGTTCGTGCCGTAGTCTTTTCGTTGCTAAAACGGTCTGTTGCCGCGACAACACCGGTCAGTAGCGCGCTAGCTATTTGCGATGTGATAGGCTTTTCGGCGTCTTGGAGTGCTTCGGCAAGTCCGGCTGCCAACTCAGATAAACTACTTGAAGTCTCGTCGCACCAGTCGATGGTACCGAGCGTACTTGGCGTCACGCCAATGGTTGCCACGGTAGCATCGTGCAAGATCTTGCCGTGCGCTTCTAGTGCACTATCGAGATGGTTCTGGTCGGTCACGCCAAACGCGAGGATCATCTCAACGTTATAGTCGCCCTGGCTGTATTCAAGATCTTTGCTGGTGATTACCGTCTTGTACGGCGTGATGAATATTTTTACCACATCGCCTTCCACTTTGTAGCGCAAGTGGTCTGCTTTCTCTTTATCGAGTGCGATCACAAAGTCGCGAAGACTATCGACTGTTGGCTCGAAAGTCTTTTCTGGCTCCAGGAAGTTGATAGCTGGCGGCAATGCACCACTTACTACCGCGGTAGCATGCTTTCCTAGCTCGTTGAGGTACATAGTTACTCCAAGCGCAGCCGACAGTTCGTCTACCGTTGGATTTTTGCTCACAGTCACCAATATCGTATCTGTATTTCTGATATTGTCGACGATTTGCTGCTTCGCGCCTGACTCGTTCATGTGGTTTCCTTATTGTGTTTGTGTTATCTATAGATTTTGATACCACTGTACCATAAGCTTTATTTATCCGTCAACAATATTGTCTAAGATCCCTCCCCTCTTTACATTTAATCTGATTTTCTGTATAATTCACCATTGATTGCAATAACAAACTTATAAGAGGTAACGAATCACATGCCAATCATCAAATCCGCTATCAAACGAATGAAGCAGACGATCAAACGCCGCGAGCGAAACGTCACTATCAAAAAAGATATCAAGAATGCACACAAAGCATTTGTCGCTAGCCCGTCTGCTGCAGCCGCATCAAAAGCTCAGAGCGAACTCGACAAAGCCGTCAAAAAAGGTTTGATCAAAAAGAACACAGCCGCTCGCCGAAAAGCAACTATTGCGAAAACTGCAAAAGTTGCCGGTGTAAAACCAGCTACAGCCGCAAAGAAAACTGCCGCTGCAAAGCCAGCAGCTAAGAAGCCAGTTGCAGCAAAAGCCGCTCCTAAAAAAGCTTCTGCCGCAAAGCCAGCTGCCGCTAAAAAAGCACCGGCCAAAAAGCCAGCAGCTAAGAAAACTACAAAATAGTTTTTCGCTTACCTCATAATAGCCCCTCTTTAACGAGGGGCTATTATTTTGCAAAAATACATAAACTGGATCGCGATTAAGGCCGCATCAGTGCAATTTCAATCTGGGTCCATGGATCGACCGGACTTGATTTCATACCGATATCCGTATCAGCCAACGCAACAACCAGCGAGGCAAGCCTAGCGCGGTCGACGTTTCCCGATACCTTCGCTAAGTTGCGCAGTGCATATGGGCTCACGCCGATATCTTGCGCAACTTCGCTTGGTGACTTATTACTTAGTACTAAACCAGCCAGTGAAAATGCCTGAGAAGCCAATAGTCCCATCGTCATGTATGGGTCGTTCTCAGGTCTTAGCAGTGCAATCTTGGTACGAATCGCTGAAGGATCGCCGCCAAGCGACGCTTCGAGTAACTCAAATATATTTTCGTGCGGCGCAGCCTCAATATGCACTTCGACAGTTTTTTTAGTGATATCACCAAACACCGCAAGTTGTTCCAATGTATTGATCAGTTGGTATTGTTCTGTACCTCGACGCCGCACAATCTCTCGAGCAGCAGCGCTATCAAGCGAGATCCCACGCTGCTTGGCGCACACACCAAGCCATTGCTCTGCTCGCCCGGTGTCACGATCACCCCATGCGGTAAATACTCGCACGTCAGCGTGCGCTGCGAGTAACTTGTAGGTTTTGGTGCGTTTATCTACCTTTGGCGCAACAAGAACTACAGTAGTGTCACTATCTCTCTGTGCCCATTTGGCTATCTCTTCCCATACGTTAGCATTTTCCGACACTCGCCGCAGCACCACAAGCCTTGCTTCGTTAAAGAGAGACAAGCCACCAAATATATCCGTCAGGTTTCTCACCTCCAACGTGTCAGCATCTATGCGTTCAGGCTCTGCACCAAAACCAGCAATAATCCGATCAAGCTCTTGGTCGATCTCGTAAAAATTATCGCCTGTTAATAAAATAATCACAGTTACCAGTATACCCTTACTGCGACGACTTCACTGCGTGATGTCCGGTCGCACGCCAGGTTTTTTCGGCTCGCCGCGACTTCTCTGGCTGCATTGCATTGTGTTGCCATATAGCATTTGCTACACGCTGCAGTGACTCTGCAGGTACATCATCGCCTTCGCCCATTGCCCACTCAGCTACCTGAGCATGCAACGAGTCGTCCAATACGCGCTCCCTGCGCAAGATATCCAACATGATCAAGATTGCCTGAGGCGAAAGCGAGAATACAGCCTGCGACCGCATCTCGCCTAGCTCATGGTGATCTATTTTTGGCAATTCGTGCATATATGCGTTCCTCTACCCGCCCATTTTATCTTGACGATAGTCGCGCCGCAGCGTGGACACGCCAGATTTTCGCGCCGAAATACCCGAGCGAAATCCATATAACTCCCCCGTTTTCCCTCGACATCAACGTAATTTTTGTCGGTGCTACCACCTTTTTCTATCGCAAGATTCATCACATAGCGCAGCTCGCGATAAAGATCTTCGAACTCTTCGGTTGTGACATCGGCTACTTTACGTTTTGGGCTAATTTTTGCACCCCATAAACTTTCATCTGCATAGATATTACCGACACCGGCGACAACTGATTGATCTAATAGTGCCGCCTTTATGTTCGTGCGTGCACGACGCTCGAAGCGTTGGCGAAATTGCGCTGAAGTGAAATCTAGTTCGAGCGGCTCCGGCCCAACTTTTTTCATAAAATCAATATTCGGCACTTCGATAGTCGGAATAAGTTTCACCCAGCCAAATTTTCGTTGGTCGTTAAAATACAGCCATGAATTATCCATGAATTCAATCATCACGCGCGTCGAACGATCGGGCAGCTCGCCGATAAGCGATTCGTTTGGATGCCCCGCACCAAAGACTTGATCTCCGCGATACACCAGCTGGCCGGTCATCTTGAGATGTATCACGATAGTGTAGTGAGTCGATAGATCGATGAGTAACACTTTTGCTCGACGACGAACCGCTACAATTTCGGCATCGATCATAAATGCATCAACATCTGCCTGAGCATTCGGAAAACTTTTTGGAGAGTTGAGCACTCCAACACTGCGAATCACTCGGCCGATAATAAGCGTTTCAAGCCCTCGTCGAACCGTTTCTACCTCTGGCAGTTCAGGCACGTAATATACTTTCTATCTTAGATCGCAGGTCTACCAAAGAAGTAAACACCACACCATGCATACCCGCCTCGATTGCTCCCTCGACGTTTGAGTACGCGTCGTCTATCATGATAGCTTCGTGTGGTTGTACCCGTAGTCGCTCTAACGTGCGATCGTAAGCGGTGATGTGTGGTTTAGTGATACCGATGTCACCCGATGCAATAATTGCATGAAACAATTCATAGTCATGCTCGTTAAAGAGTTTTTGGATAGTATCACGCCCAATATTACTCAAGACCGCTATTTTGTAGCCACGCTTTTTTAGCTCGGCAGCGTAGGCAAACATACCACGACTTCGCACCTGCGCAGAGCTCATCAAGTCTACGACTTCGCGCTTGCTCAAATGCGTCAGTTCCATCATCTTTGAAATGTAGTCTTCACGGGCCAAAAATCCATGGTCTGCCGCGCGCGTGCTATCATACATTTCTTTCACATCTTCAGGAGAATCGCAGTGATTGGCAAGCTCAGTTAAGCTGCCCGTATACAGCACGCCGAAACAATCGAATATTACCGCTTTGATCGAGGTTTTTGCTGTCATAGGCTGCTCCTATTCGTTGATGTTATTTAAGAGATCACGACCTTGCGGAATTTGCTCGAGGAACATGTCGCTGATTTGTGCGGAATTTGCATTAAACGAGCTCTTAATGCCGCTACAGGTTGCTGTCCACAACATCTCTACGGAACTGCTGTTTTGCAATGTTTCAAATTCGAGAATCTTACCCGATGGACAGAGGCCGCGGCGATCATTTTCTTCGCCTTCGAGTGGAGTCCCCTCCATCATGCCTGCCCTATTGAGCGCATAGACAAATTCTTCGTACGCACGCGTGTTGTTGCCGAGCTGCACAGTGTCTATCTGTTGGTCGAGGTAGCCAGCATAGGTTGTCATGACACGATTCGATGGAGAAACGGTGATTTGGTACGAACGAAATTGCTCGTCAGCGGTGATTTCACCTCGAACCGTCATACGCACACTGCGATCTGCCGTCACCTGCACGAGCGCATTTTCTTGTGCACTGTTTTCTTCAACCTGTTCTTCGCCACCGCCAAATAGCAACGTACGCGCAAGTGCTACGATAGCAGCAACGCTCACGACAACAATAACGACAATCAGGATAACGGGAAGGAGCTGAGATTTTCTGCCAGAGTTCATGAATGTATTGTGTCATTACCCCTTAAAAAAGTCAATCTTCTACGTAACGATAAAACCCGTCGCCAGCCTCACCGTATGCGGCAATCATTTCATCTAATTTTTGCGCGAGAATACGCGTCTCGGTAAACTCAAAATTACGAATATCGCCAATTATCTCATGTGTTACACGAAACAACACTACAAGAACCCGTTCATCGCCGCGCCCATTTGCTATGCGAATATAACCTTTTGCGAGTGCGAGCGTAGCGGCTCGTTCGCTAATTCTACCCTCGTACTCAAGCGTAGACACCCTATGGCCATAGGCCGAGGTCGTTTTGCAATCAATATTTATATAACGACCCGTTGCAGGCTGACGAATCTGCATATCTACTCCAAGCCCGTCGGCTACGCGACTCGTCATATGTACCTCAAAGCCTTCGGTCTGAGCTCCTAAGTATACTGCTATTTCTCGGGACAATCCGTGTGCGATAGCTTCAAATTGCTCGTACGTAAACATATGGGTGCGTGCGCGCCGGCATACGTCTTGCATCAACGTGTATGTAGTTTGCACAAAATCACGTCGATGTTCGCGACCCAGCGAGAGCACGGCATCGACGAATGTGTCGTTGAAGTCGATAAGCTCGTACAATCTTTTACTTCGGTGATGGTAGCCATGGCCATGACGTTTGTCCATGGCGTCCTGTGCGCGAGCGGCGCGCGGTGCTTGCAGTAAGAGTAGTGCAATTACTCGTGCCGGTCTGTCACTGTCGTCTGCACGCTCGACGCGAAGCTTCATCTGCTCTATAACTCCCGATAAACGCTCGATTCGTAGGTGATCCCAGTCTTGGCCATACGCGTCATACAGCACATCATTCATCTCGTGCACCGCACGCTCATACACACTACCGCCCTGAGTGACATGACGCGTGTGGCGTCGATGCTCGTGACGAGACATCTAGACTTCCCGCAACCCCGTACTGCCGTAGCCGCCTATGCCTCGTACTGTCTCATCTAGCACATCCACTGGCTGCCATTCTATCTGTTCGCATTTGCTCAATACCATCTGTGCTATACGCATCCCTGGCTCTACAGTAAACGCCTCTTGCCCAAGATTTATCATCAGCACACCCACTTCTCCGCGATAGTCAGAGTCAATAGTGCCAACGCCATTTACCATAGTGATACCGTGCTTAATACTCAATCCACTCCGTGCACGTAACTGCACTTCATAGCCATTTGGAATTGCCAGTGCAATACCCGTCGGCATCATTTTTCGCTCCATAGGCTGCAGTATCATCGGTTCGTCGAGACACGCATGCACGTCTGCCGCGGCCGCACCTGTCGTTTGATATTCTGGCAACACGGCAGTTTCTCGAATTTTCAGCACTTGTATGTTCACGATAGCCCTACTCCTAAATATGCTTATTAGTATAAACTATCCCGCCTGAACGCGCTACACAGCTTGCCCAGATAGCCACACATACCTCTTTACTACAACTGTAAATGCTATTGCTAAATATACAGATATATGATACTGTAATAATTAGCAAAACTCAAAAAATAAACAATATGAAAAAAACCACCTTCATTATTAACTACGCCAATGAACACAGACTTATCTGCGTACTTGGCGCATTGATTGCCCTCGTGGCTGTGGGTGCGACTGTCGGCACGGCTCTTTATCATCGAAGTCAAGTTACCGATACGGGCAAATATCCTGCAGGTGACTTTGGCACTTCAGGTGGACTGAATAGTACGCCCAAGTCCTCAGGTTCAGTCACGGCAGACAACGATACACAGACGAGTCCACAAACCGATGATAAAAAAACATCCGACACGAAAAAAACCGATAAACCGCAAAATAAAGAAAGCACATCTTCGCCGAGCTCTAAAACACCAAATCAGACGTTGCCTAAGCCCACAGAAAATCCTTTGCCGTCTATCCCGAGTACACCAGCCAAGCCAGAGCCGGCAACACCTTCACCCACCCCTGTCATTCCTAAGCCTCCCGTTCTACAGCCCTCTGGGCAGGCAGTTCCGAAAGGTAGCTTCGGTGTCTGGCGACATATATTTTATGATGACTTCACTAAAAATGCTCCTCTTGGTTCGTGGGGTGAAGACTGGGACGCCGAAAAAATAGTTTACACCGGCGCGCAAGGTCAGAAGTGGCGTGCATACCCAAAAAGTTACAAAGATACATACAACAAGCGCCCTTACCGTTCAGACCAAGTGCTTAGTATCAACAACAGCCTGCTTAACTTTTGGCTACACAACGTAGATGGTCAGCCAGCAGGAGCAAACCCTTCACCAGTAATAACCGGCAGTAGCCAGTATCAAACATATGGTCGCTATAGCACACGCTTCAAAGTAGACTCTCCGAATATGAGTGAGTACTACGTTGCATGGTTACTCTGGCCACAATCGGAGCGCTGGCCTCAAGATGGTGAAATGGACTTTCCAGAGGGCAACTTAGCAGGTGGTGTTGGCGGGTTCCATCACTACAGCGGTGCGGGTTCTTGTACAAATGGCTGCCAAGATGTAGCAAATATTCCAGCCGGCACTAAGTTCACCGATTGGCACACCTACACCATAGAGTGGATGCCCGGACGCGTACGTTATATTCTAGACGACAAAGTCGTACTCGACAGTATGAAATGGGTGCCCTCGGGACCAATGCGCTGGCAACTACAGACAGAAACCAACGGCAATGGCAACAGCAGCGGTAATCTCATGGTCGACTGGGTATCGGTCTGGAGCTACAGCCCCTAGATGGCTTAATCCTTCAGGTTTTTGACACGAGCACTGCAACCTTATGCCTGATATCATCGCGTACGGTTCGCACTAAGTCCATACCCTGTTCTCGGTGATAATGAGGATCAACCACATCCCAAAGCTCAGCCTTCGGACTGTCTTTCACATAGTCGGGCATAAAATCAGAAGGAAAATACACTACACGATCTGCTTGTTCTACCATTGCTGGGGTGGCTTGCTTCGGTCGTAGGTTGCGGCCATCTATACCGACTTCATCGAGCACTTCTATGGCGCGCGGTGAAATATGGTCTTTTGTTTCAGCTGTCGCACCCGCACTAGTAGCGGCACTAGAATTCGTGAGGGAATTGTAAAATACTTCAGCCATTTGACTGCGCATCATATTACCTTCGCAGACGAAGAGAATTCTCATAGCGCACCCCAGTTGTCACCCACGCTGACATCAACTTTCAATTTTACAGGAAGTTCTTTGGTGATTGACTCCATGCTAGTTCGGAGCACTTCACTCACCTGCTCGGCGTTTTCTTTCGGGCATTCTATCAAAATAGAGTCATGGATTTGTAAAATCTGCTCGCCCAGATTACCAAGTTTTTTCTCTACTTCTATCATCGCGAGCTTCATCAAATCTGCTTCGGTGCCTTGTATCGGCATGTTTGCTGCAGCACGCTTGGCTGATTCGCGCACAATAAAATTACTGCTTTTTACATCGGGTGATGGGCGGCGGCGGCCAAAATATGTCTCCACATAGCCCTCTTCTTCAGCCTGCTTAAGTGTGCTGTCTATAAATGCGCGAATCGGAGCGCGAAGTGCAAAATACTGATCAATAAATGTCTTCGCTGCCCCAAATGTCATGCCTGTTGCCGCACTCAAACCATGTGGACTCATACCGTATAGCACACCAAAG